>JAQBNZ010000221.1 GCA_028288285.1 Mucilaginibacter sp. | reverse complement strand
TGTACTGCCTTGAAAGTGTATTCCCCGTTACAGATCCTATTTTCTTTTTACGTGCAATAGTTGAGTCTGTGCTTAACCAAAGTTCGGACTGGTCATCACTTGCTATCCAAAAAGTATAATTACCGGTTGTTGGCGGTACAATATAACCTCTTATGCGGGCGCCAAAGTTTTCACCGGCATTAAGCGGTGCCTCAAATGCAGTAAGCCTGGTTGTTACAGAAGGACGATTAGGGTAGTTGCTATTGCTGGTAAGGTCTGTGATGAGCTTGCCAGGTATATTGTTATATTGCTCTTTGGTTATGTAGGCTTGCGGCCCGCATTTGGGCGCTAAAGGCATTTCTACCTTCCAAATTTTAGGTGAACTGCCACCGTATTCTAATACATAAATAATATTACCCACCATTTCGGCATCAATAGGGTTATTAAAACCACCTACAATACGATACGTTTGTATCTTATAATTATCTGTTTTGCTATCATATAGTAACTGTATGTGCAGCAAATCCTGACCAGGATCGCCACCATATGGGCCAAGTTTAGTTGACGTGCCAGCAGCGGTCCACCCCATTAAAAAGCCATGCCCCTTAAACTCAGCCGTTAACAGGCTATCTCTGTCAAATACTAATCCCAGTGGTGACCGGTGGCTGGTAAAAGTGCTAAACTTTAAACCCAGGTCGCTTGCATCTTTAATAGTTCCGGTAGATGGGTCTCTAAACTTATCGGCATCGGGCCCTAAATTAATAATGGGCTCGGTAAAGGGCCTGGTGGTTCTTTTAGGATAGGCCGGATCATTATAAAAATAACCTTTTTGCGAAGCTGTTGAAATAGGATTTACAAGTTTATCTGCAGACGGGTTATAACCGGGATACTGCATAGGGGTGTTGTTACCGCCCATCCTCCACGGAAAGCCATAAAAATGGCCTTTTCTTATCCAGTTCAGTTCTTCCGGATCATCCCTGTCACCTGAGTTTTCACAACCGTATAAATTACCATCGGGCCCAAAAGCAAGGTCAAAGCTGTTACGGGTGCCATCGGCATATAAATAACTTGCCAGCTTAGTCGAATCATTAGGAAGCACCAGGTTGTTTGAATTGATAGGTATCCTGAAAATGGCTGACGTAAGCGGCTCTTCTCTCAATCCCGGCCTTAAGCCGCCACTGTTTTGCACTTCACCATGATCTGTACGTGACCCACTGTTTATAAAAAGGTAATTACTATCCGGACTAACCGTTATACCGCTAAATCCATGGTCAAATGCAGTATTGGTTAAACCATAAGTTGCTGTAGTCATTACTGTTGACCAAATTCTGTCTCCGTTGGCTTGCTTTATCCCCTTCATTACCTTACCCACATACCCCGCATTTGCCGTTTTTATATTACCAATTAAAAAAAGCGTTTTGCCTTTAAATGCCATTCCCTGCAATAGTGTTATACCATGATTTGTCGATGTTGCTTTTAATGTACTGATGTAAGTTCCCTGGCTGTTGCGCACATCATATACATTGCCGTTTTGGTTAATATACATTATATGTCTGTTAGTAGGATCAAACCCCAGCCTTGAGCAATTTGGCGGCACATTTATAAAGCGACTTATCTTAATATCAGGGCGTAAAGGCGCCGGTACACTTTGCGCCAATACAATTTGAATTGTAAACAAATAAATGCCAGTTAACCATACTAAGCTACGAGATAGCTTTATAATACATTGTTTTACTAACATGACAATTTGGTTTAAATGTAAATAACAAGCAGGTATTAACACTTATAAATAATTGATATACAGGTAATGTATAAAGGAGCGGGAGGGATTAGAATACAATTTACTGCAAATAATAAGGCATTAATGCTTTACCATTTAATTGTATACTAAGATGTGGTGCTGTTAGCGTACGGACAGTTGATCAACGACCTAAAAAGAGACCCCAAATTGCAATCCGGTGGTTATAGAGGATGGTATGTTATTACCAAATCGTACAGGAAAAGGTACTGATGCAAAGAAACTGGCATCTTTACCTTTTATTAATACCTTATTAAATACTGGTGTTACACCAAAACGGCCATTGGTTTCAAATGCCATACGGCCTATAAAAGTGAAGCCATGTTTAAAACAAAACATTGCGCCGGGATGAAAGTTAACCGAACTTACTTTAGATACATTATTTTCAGTACGGATAGCAGGAGCTATCTCAAAGCTGATTCCGAATTTGTCGCTTTTTAACAAATTGACACCGAAAGGGAAAGATAGGGTGTAAACACCTGAAAAATTGCTCGTAAATTTTTCTTTATTCCAAGTGCCAACTGGATTAAAAAAACTAAGATATCCTGTTGTTTTAGGATACATGGTAGTTTGTGCGCTGCTTGATTCTGTTAAAATTATTATTGCTATAACTTGCGAGAGCAAGCCAATTAATAATTTCTTGATATAAATTTTATATATGGTGTTATAATTAAATTGCATGATTTTATTATCTCCATACAATACTACTCACTTGCAAAGTCTTAAAATTGTATAGAATTAACTATTTGTATAGCGTTTACTTTTTATACTTTAAAGACAGATGAATTTTCTTTAAATAATCTGTTAAATGGAAATCGCACTCCATTCACGATGGCATTCTAAATAAAGCAACAAAGCCTCCCGTTCAGGAGGCTTTGTTGCTTTATTTTTTTTTCAGCTTACTTGCTGCCGGTTCATCCATAAACCATTGCAGATCGCCCTTGCCGGTGGGCTTAATAAGTTGGGCGGGATAGTTGGAGATGTCTTTTGCATCCTCTAAAATATGCTTTACAGCCTCTGCCTTGCCTGCACCATATACCAGGAATGCAATATGATGGGCATTGTTAATAAGCGGCGCGGTAAATGTAATGCGGTTCATCTTAACCTCATCTATATATAATGCCTGTACGGATGCACTTTCGTCTGTTAAAACAGGTGTATGCGGGAATAGAGAGGCCGTGTGGGAGTTATCACCCAAACCTAATATCACCAGATCAAAACAGGCATTGTGCCCATCAAAAAAACGGATAAGATTGCGGGTGTAATCTTTAGCAGCTTCTTCGGCACCCAAATGGGTTTGCACCGGGAAAACATGCGATGGGTCAATACCAAGCGGATCAAACAAGGTTTGCTTAGCCATTAGGTAATTGCTCTGCGGGTCGTTAAGCGGTACATCACGCTCATCGCCAAAAAAGAAATATACTTTTTCCCACTCAATTTTATCGTGGTATTTGCTAACCAACAGTTCATGCAGCTTTTTAGGCGAACTACCACCAGACAAGGCTACCGAAAAACGGTCGTTATCATCTATCGCTTTTTGGGCAACCTGTACAAAATACTCAGCCAGGCTTTCCAGCACTTCATCAGCGGTTTTGAATATGTTCAGTTTCATAGCAGTACTTATTTTTTACCATTAACCGGCAAGGTAAACCAGTTAAACCCGTCGCGGGCAATTAATGCCTCGGCAGATTCCGGCCCCCACGAATCGGCAGAATAATTAGGGAAATTCAGGCTCTTTTTATTTTGCCAGGTGCTTAGTATCGGCATCACCAGTTCCCATGCAGCTTCTACCTGGTCGCCACGCATAAACAGAGTTTGGTCGCCCAGCATGGTATCCAGTATCAGCGTTTCATAGGCTTCCGGCGCCTGATTAGTGTAAGTACCTTTATAGTCAAACACCATGTCAACAGCATTTAACACCATATCAATCCCCGGGCGTTTGGCCTGTACCTGTAAACGGATACTCATTTCCGGCTGTATGCTAATGATGAGCCTGTTTTGTTGCCAGCTTTCGGCAGCTTCGGTGGGGAATATCAAATGTGGCACATCCTTAAACTGGATAGTAATAACAGATGATGACTGGTGCATACGTTTACCTGTACGCAGGTAAAATGGCACACCTTGCCAGCGCCAGTTATCAATAAAGAATTTAATAGCGGCAAAAGTTTCTGTGTTAGATTGAGGATCAACCTTTGGCTCCTCGCGGTATCCGGGCACTTCTTTGCCTTTCATCCATCCACTGCCATACTGGCCCCTAACGGCCGAATTACGTACATCCTCAGGAGTAAACCTGCGCATGGCCTTCAACACATCAACCTTACGGTCGCGCACCTCATCGGCATTAAAGCTTACCGGTGGCTCCATGGCTACGTGGCAAAGCAATTGTAACAGGTGGTTTTGGATCATGTCCCGCATAGCGCCCGAGCCATCGTAGTAATCGCCGCGTTCTTCAACGCCCAATTGCTCGGTAACAGAGATTTGTATATGTTCTATATAATTACGGTTCCATAGCGGCTCCATAATGGAGTTTGCAAAGCGGAACGCCATTATATTCTGAACGGTTTCTTTACCCAGGTAATGGTCAATACGGTAAATCTGGCACTCATCAAAAATACCCTTTAGCAATTCGTTTAGCTCTTTAG
This sequence comes from Mucilaginibacter sp., assembly GCA_028288285.1. Classification (GTDB taxonomy): domain Bacteria; phylum Bacteroidota; class Bacteroidia; order Sphingobacteriales; family Sphingobacteriaceae; genus Mucilaginibacter. The sequence continues at coordinate 16,739 of JAQBNZ010000221.1, read as the reverse complement.
CTGTTTCCAGGTCGTGGCCAAATGGTTTTTCGATGATGATCCTCACCTTTTGTTTATCCTCGGCCAGTTTGGCTTTTGATATATTTGATGCGATAATAGGGAAGAAGTTTGGTGCTACCGCCAGGTAGAATAAAACATTGGCTGTAGTTTTCCATTCGGCATTATGTTTTTCAATACGTTTGCCAAATTCCTTATAAGTTTCAAAATCGTTTGCATCCGATACCTGGTAATAGATGTTTTTAGTGAATTCGGCCCATTTCTTAGCATCGGTTTTGCCGCTGCGCGAAAACTGGTCAATATCTTTATGCAGGTTATCCCTAAACTGCTCATCGGTAAGTTTGGTACGCCCGGTCCCTATAATGGAAAACTGCTTAGGCATCCAGCCGTCTAAATAAAGGTTATAAAGTGCCGGTGCAATTTTACGGGAGTTTAAATCGCCTGTACCGCCAAATATGATAAATATGGTTGGTTCTGATTGCGTGCTATTACTACTCATGATAATAATGTATAATGTGTATCGGGATTAGTCTTGTGGTGCCCACTGCGTATGGAATGTTCCTTCTTTACCTATGAGTTCATATGTGTGTGCGCCAAAAAAGTCGCGCTGTGCCTGGGTCAGGTTTGATGGCATGCGCTTACTGCGGAATGCATCAAAATAACTCAAGGCCGCTGCATAACCAGGTGCCGCAATACCTGCCGCTGTTGTGGCTGATATAATTTGCCTTGTACCCGGCAATGCAGCGCTAACCAGCTGTTGCACACCGCTATCAAGCAACAAATGTGCAAGTTTGCTATCTTTAGTGTAGGCGTTATAAATATCATTTAAGAACTCTGACCTGATGATACAGCCGCCACGCCAGATCTTGGCAATTTCGGCCAGTTTAAGATCGTACTTGAATTCTGTTGAAGCGTTTGTAAGCAAGAACATGCCCTGTGCATAGGTGATTACCATGCTGAAATAAAATGCCTGCTCCAACGCTTTAAGTAATTCATCTGTATCGCCATTAAGCTTGCTATCTTCTTTGCTGTATAATTCTGAAGCTTTTACACGCAGCTCTTTATATTTTGACAAATCGCGCATGGCAACTGCGGTATCAATAACCGTGATAGGCGCCTGCAGATCCATTGCTACCTGCGATGTCCATTTACCGGTACCTTTTGAACGGGCTTCGTCTTTTATATCATCCAATAATAAATGATCAGTTCCGGGAGCTTTGTAAGCGAAAATATCGGCTGTTATCTCCATCAGGAAAGATTTTAAACGGCCCGCGTTCCAAGCAGCAAATGTTTTTTGGATGGTGTCGTTATCCAGCTTTAAGCCGTTCTTGATTATCTCGTAGGTTTCTGCCAATAACTGCATTATACCATACTCAATACCATTATGCACCATTTTAACAAAGTGGCCTGATGCGCCCGGGCCAATATACGTTACACATGGCTCACCATTAACTTTAGCGGCAATGGCTTCAAATATTGGTTTCATTACATTGTAGGCATCCTTATCGCCACCCGGCATCATGCTTGGGCCACGGCGCGCGCCTTCTTCACCACCAGATACACCCATACCAAAAAAGTGCAGGCCTTTAGCCTCCAGCTCTTCAACACGGCGGTTGGTATCAGTAAAATGTGAGTTGCCGCCATCAATTAAAATATCGCCTTTTTCAAGTAAGGGAGTAAGTTCTTCAATAACGCTGTCTACAATTTTACCGGCAGGCACCAGCATCATTATAGCACGTGGCGTAGTTAGGCTTTTAATAAATTCATTAACGTCGCCAAAGCCTTTAACAGCCAGGTCGCCGGCTTCTTCATTTAATGATGCTACTTTGCCGGCATCTTTATCATGCCCCGCCACTGCATAACCATGGTCGGCCATGTTTAATAAAAGGCTACGGCCCATAACGCCTAAGCCTATCATGCCGAAAGCATATTTATCTGTTGTTGCGCTCATATTAATTGAAATTTTCTTTCTTAAGATCGTTTAGTATTTCCTTTGTTGTCTCGAAATCGACATGTTGAAAAGAGCGAATGCCCAGCTTTTCGGCAGTTTTTACAAACATTATCCTGTCATCAAAGTAAACACATTGCTCTGGCGATGCCTGTGCTATACCCATTGCCAGCTGCCATATACCCGGATCGGGCTTGCGCATTTTTACTTCACATGAAGAAATAAAGGCATCGAAACATTCATGCAGTTTAAATTTCTGCACGCGGTAATCGTTCAGTTCTTTACCCTCATTGTTAACGGAAATTATACGGAAACCGCAATTTTTTTTCCACTCCTTTAGCCACGCAAGCATATCAGGCAATTCAACCGACTGCGCGTAGATGAACTCTTTAAAATCCTCACGTACAAAATCGCGCGGATGGTTAAATATTACGGTATCAAGATATTGATCTAAGGTTATGCTGCCTATTTCATATACGTTGAAAATGAAATTGTGCAGAGAATCAACCTCTTGATAATCAAGTCCGAATTTTTTAGCTGCTTCGTGCCGGGACTCATGGCCCCAGCCGTTGCTTAGCAAAATACCCCCCACATCAAAGAAGAGTATTTTAAGGTCTGATTTTTTCATCAGCCGATGATTAAACCTTGGTTTTTTGATCTTCAATTGCTTTCAGCAATTTTTCAAATGGCTTATTGAATTTATCAATACCCTCATCTTCCAGCTTCTGGGTTATCTCATTAATATCAATACCCGCTGCTTTAAGTCTGCCTAAGGTTTCTGTAGCCTTGTCAAGGCCCAACATTAAAGTATCGGCTGCAATACCGTGGTCACGGAAAGCTTCAATAGTTTCTAAAGGAACAGTATCAACGGTATCCGGGCCAATAAGTGCTTCAACATATTTGGTGTCTTTAAATGCAGGGTTTTTGCTGCTGGTACTTGCCCATAATAAACGCTGTGGTTTTCCGCCTTTAGCTGCTAATGCTTTCCAACGTTCGGTACTGTAAACCCTTTTGTAAATTTCGTACGCTTTTTTTGCTGATGCGATAGCAACTTCGCCTTTCAGGTCGCTCAAGCCTTTTTCATCTAACAATGGGTCAACCATTACATCAATACGGCTCAAAAAGAAGCTGGCTACTGAAGCAATGTGATCAATTTTATGGCCTGCAGCTAAATGGTCCTCTAAACCTGAAATGTAAGCTTCGGTAACTGCCTCATAACGATCTAAACCAAAAAGTAAAGTAACGTTAATGTTAATACCTTTTGCAATAGATTCCCTTATAGCCTTTAATCCCGGTTTAGTGCCCGGTATTTTGATCATTACATTCTTGCGATCAACTTTTTTCCAAAGTTCCTCGGCTTGTTTGGCCGTGCCTTCAGCATTTAATGCAAGGAAAGGAGATACTTCAAGGCTTACATAGCCATCGGCACCTACTACTCCTTCATTATAAACACCACTGAACAGGTCTGCAGCGCTTTGAATATCTTTTATAGCGATATTAAAAAACAGCTCTTCGGTTGTTTTTGCATCATCACCTAAAGCAGCAATATCTGCATCATAATCAGAACTGCTTGAAATTGCCTTTTCAAAGATGGCCGGATTAGAAGTTACTCCGCGAACGCCGTCTTCGTCAATTAATTTTTTCAGATTTCCGCTTCTTATAATTTCGCGGTCAATAAAATCTAACCAGATGCTCTGGCCAAAATCATGTATTTTTTTTACTTTACTTTCCATAGTGCGGTGTATTTTATATAATAAAGGTCTTAATTAATTAACTGTTTTATGTAACTTAAATCTCCTAATTGTGCTATATAGATGTAATATTGTTTAGCTATTTGCCGCCATTAATATCTCCAGATTATAACCAATAAAAAGGCCGCTTTCTATAACCCCGGTAATTTATTTGATATCTCTTTCCATGTTATCTCCTATTTCATTAAAACGGCAATCTAAAATTAAATTATTGTTCTCTGAAATTATTGGTCCATCCTTACCAGTTGCCGGCCTTAGTACGATACTATTAGCATCAAGTTTTTTTAATTCTGCTTCTACATGCAGTAACGCTTGCGGAAATACCTCAATTGGGATTGGGAAATTTGTGCCTATTTTATTAACCAGTTTAGAGTCGTCAACAATAATATAATTTAGTGGACTGCTGCTTATCAATAGCTTTTCTTTAAACATTGCGCCGCCACGTCCTTTAATAAGGCTTTTCTTAGGGTCAACCTCATCGGCTCCGTCAAATAGCCAGTCGGGCTTATGTTCAAATAAACTGGTTAGGGGTATACCTAGTTTGCTGCAGAACATAGATATCTCTAACGAAGTAGGTATAGCTTTAATGTTTAATCCTTCGGCCTTTATCCTATCGGCAATAGCTAATAACGCCATGTAAACGGTAGAGCCCGAGCCCACGCCCAGTACGTCGCCATCTTTTACCTTCGCGGCAATTTCAAGCGCCACTTTTTGCTTGCCGCTTTTGTTAATAATGGTACCAGACCATTCAAGCGTACTGATTAAACTATCCATGTTTTAAGATGTTAGATATGAGATTTGAGATTAAGACTTACCGAAGTTTGTCTCATATCTCAAATCCCACTTCTCATATCTACAACAAAGCTTTCGCTTTGTTAACTACGTTATCAACCGTAAAGCCAAAAAACTTGTAAAGGTCTTCTGCCGGGGCCGATTCACCAAATGTGGTCATACCCAACATGTCGCCTTCGTCGGTAGTATATTTATGCCATCCCATTGGTGATGCCATTTCAACTGCTAAACGCTTACGGTTTGCTTTAGGGAATACCGACTCTTTATATGCAGCATCTTGTTTTTCAAATAATTCCCATGATGGCATACTTACCACACGGGTTGATATGCCTTCGGCCTCCAGTTTTTCTTGTGCCTGCATAATCAAGGCAACTTCAGAACCGGTTGCCATTAATATCAGATCAGGATTTTTGCTTGCTTCTGATAAAATGTAAGCTCCTTTTTCAAGGTTGGCAGCTTTACCATATTTATCCTGATCAAGTATAGGCAATGCCTGGCGGGTGAACACCAAAACAGTAGGGCCTCCTTTTTTCTCGATAGCCACTTTCCACGCGAATGCGGTTTCGTTTGCATCAGCCGGACGGATAACTGTAAGGTTAGGGATAGAGCGCAATGAAGCCAACTGCTCAACCGGCTGGTGGGTTGTTCCATCCTCGCCTAAGCCAATACTATCATGCGTATAAACAAATATCGGGCTTATTTTCATAATGGCCGCCAAACGGATTGGCGGGCGCATATATTCAGAGAACATAAGGAAGGTAGCGCCAAACGGCAGCAGGCCTTTTGTTAAAGCCATACCATTTAAGGCCGAGCCCATAGCATGTTCGCGAATACCAAAGTGGAAGTTGCGGCCATTTCTGTTTTCTGATGTAAATGAATCAAAATCTTTAAGGTTTGTTTCAGTTGATGGGGATAAATCTGCCGCACCACCAATTAAATTAGGCAAGCTTGCAGCAATTGCATTCAGCACTTTACCAGATGCCTGGCGGGTTGCCATTTTAGGATCGGTACCTTTAAAGGTTGGTAATTTAGCAGCCCAGCCTTCAGGTAATCCGCCATCGCGGGCTAATTCATATTCGGCAGCTAATTCAGGAAATTTCTCTTTGTATTTAGCAAACAACTCATTCCATTTCTTTTCATAACTAACGCCGCGCTCGCCTTTTTCATGGTAGTATTTTAATACTTCGGCAGGCACCTCAAATGATTTTTCAGGATCAAAGCCAAAGAACTCTTTTACCAATTTAATTTCGTCAGCACCAAGCGGAGAACCGTGTGAACCTGCAGTGCCCGATTTGTTTGGGCTGCCGTAAGCAATTAAAGAACGTACGCGGATCAATGATGGTTTTTGTGTTTCGGCTTTAGCGTTTATTAAAGCTAATTCAATAGCTTTTGTATCGTTAACATCAGGCAAATCCTGTACATGCCATCCGTATGATCTAAAACGTGCGCTTACATCTTCATTAAAGGCAATATCGGTACTACCTTCAATTGAGATATGGTTATCGTCATACAAATAAATTAAATTACCTAATTGCAGATGGCCGGCTAATGAAGCTGCTTCAGAAGTTACACCTTCCATCATGTCGCCATCACTGCAAATAGCATAAACATTATAGTTGAAAATATCGAAACCTGGTTTGTTATAACGTGCAGCTAAGTGTTTTTGGGCAATAGCAAAACCAACACCGTTTGCAAAACCTTGTCCCAACGGACCGGTTGTTACATCAATACCTGGTGCCAAACCATACTCGGGGTGGCCGGCGGTTTTGCTGTGTAGCTGACGGAATTTTTTAATATCGTCTAAAGAAAGATCATAACCTGTTAAATACAAAAAGTTGTACTGTAATATACAAGCATGGCCTGCCGATAGTATAAACCTGTCGCGATTTGCAAAGTCAGGGTTTTTTGGGTTATAGTTTAAAAATTTAGACCACAACACATGGCCCATTGGTGCCAGCGCCATTGCCGTTCCGGGGTGGCCTGAATTTGCTTTTTGTACCGCATCAGCAGAAAGTACCCTTACGGTATTAATTGCTAATTGTTCCAGTTCGTCGTTCTGTTTCTCCATTGTATTTATTAAGAAAGGTTATTATTTTGATGGGGTTGCCATTGCTACGTGTGTAACGGGGTGTTTCTCTTCCTGCCACAATTTGGCCCCGCCTTTAATGCCATCAGCATTGGTTACTATTTTCATGTTTTTGTCCAGCTTAAAATTCAGCATATCTGAATTTCCGCCGCCTATGTATAAGTAGTCGTAATTGAATACGGTTTTTAGAATTTTGAAAACTTTTTTCATCCGGCGATTCCATCTTTTTTCGCCTTCTCTTTCAAGGGCCTGGTCACCAATGTATTGGTCATAGTCGCGGCCCTTTGATACCGGGTGATGCGAAATTTCAAGGTGTGGCAACAGGTGGCCATCCATTAATAGTGCGGTGCCAAAACCTGTGCCCAGGGTTATTACCATTTCAAGGCCTTTGCCGCTTACTACCCCTAAGCCCTGCATATCGGCATCATTTACTACCTGCGCGTCTTTACCTAAAGCCTCTTCCAGTCGTTTACGAAAGTCAACATCTTTCCAATAACTATCGCCAAGGTTAGGCGCAGTTTTAACCACGCCATTGCGTACATAGCCCGGAAAACCTACGGATACCTTATCATATGCCGGAAATTTTTCTACCAAAGTTTTAATGGCTTTAATAACGTTTTCCGGATTTGCAGGCGATGGAGTTACTATTTTGTTGTAATCCATTTTAAGCTCACCCTTGTTGTTTAGTATTGTAGCCTTAATGCTTGAACCTCCGATATCTATGGAAAGGATTTTTAGCTGCGCAGGTGTAGTTTTCATGTAACCGGTGATAGATTTTTGAACGTATGTAGAGGTTTTAATGTGTAAATATCACATTTTTAATAAATAAATAGATACTATTTAGCTATAATATTAAAAACCAAATAAACATTATAAGAGCCACATAGTTGTAAGCCGGCATTATTTTATTTTGATCTTGATAATGCAATAGTAACCAGTTTACACTAAAAAAGGTTTTGGTAATATGAATTGAGCGGTTTTATGACATTTAAGCAACGAAAATTTGTGGATTATTGGTTGAATGCAAGAGCTGTTTTTTCAACAATAAGAAAAAATTAAATGATCATCTGTATCCGAAATTTACCCATTATATACTTAATTCATTCTTCTCTCCTTTTAATAGATACCTTTTACCCTTCCATACAAAAACACCACTTGTTTTAGCGGGTAAAGCGATAGATATCATCCACTTATTACCACTCTTAGCATAACTTACACTTACCGTTCCATTAGGATGTGGTATTTGGCCCGATACAGATTCCAGTTTACCCAAGTGTGGTTCAATTTTTATTTTAGCAAAGCCGGGGGCATAGCTGTCTATCCCCAGCACGGTACGGAAAAATTCAATATTTGGACTGGCGCCCCAGGCATGACAATCAGAGCGGTTATGTTCCAGGTCAGAGATTTCGGCCCAGGTAGTGAGGCCCATTTTAATGTTGTTACGCCACACATCCAGCCAGTTTAAGTAATGGTTACCTAAACCGCCTTTTACTAATGCCTGGTGCAGGTAATACTTAAAATAGATGGTGCAATTAACAAGACTGGTATCTGCCTCAAGCTTTTTTGCGAGCGATATGGTATTCGTACCCGCAGTCATCCCGCTTAAAATAGCCAGCGAATTAGCATGCTGCGAGTAAGTGTTTTTATCTTTTGTATCGGCATAAAGCCCCTTGCCTGCTACCCAGTATTTATTTTGGATGGTTTGTTTTAACTGTGCTGCCCTGGCCCGGTATTGCTGTGCATACACCGGCATGCCTAATTTAGCTTCCATTTCCGCAGCTTGCTGATAAGTCCACATCAGTTGCATATCCAGTATGGATGAATTCCCATTGTCGTCTTTTGGCGGCTGACCAAAGTCCCAACCTTTTTTATCTAATGAGTTTTTGTTTATCCAGTCAACAAATTTCCAATACGGTGGGTTTTTCAAGGAGCCATCTGCCTGTTGGAATTTACCAAAAAATGCCAGCACCTGTCTTACACCATCCAGCTTATCCTTAACAAAGCCGGCATCATTTCGGTACATCCAATAATCATGCAGCATGGCAATATACCACAATGAAAATGTAGATATGATTTGCCGGGTAAATGACGGGTGACGGCTTAATGTAACACCCTCCGCGAGGCGCGAGTGATCCATTTGATTTAGGGCATTGCGGGCAAGACGATCATCGCCACTGTTATAATAAGAGATAAGGGCCTGTATCCTACCATCACCAATATACTGCAATTGCTCGTAGTAAGGGCAATCCATATAAGTTTCCATTGCGCATGAGCGGGCGGTACGCCAGCCAATATCCAGTATCTGCTGCAGCTCAGGATCGGTGCTTTGCAATTTGGCATTTAGTTTAAATGGATAACCGGTAAAAGTGCTGTAAATATCTTCAATAACTAATGGCTGTTCTTTCGTAGTGATATTTAACAATACATACCTAAATGTACGATATGCCAGCGTGGTAAAGCTTTGGTTGGTTGTGCCATCTGCCGTAATGCTATCTTTTCGCCCAACAAATTTATAGCCGTTAACCTCATTACGGTTTGGCTTAACTATTTGGTAAGTGTTGCCTACATTTACCATTGGCGATTCTGTATAGGTTAGCGAAATGCCCGCCCTATCGCCACCGCTTAAATTAAGGGTTATATAGGCATTGGTTAAAAACGACTGATCTAAGAGCAAAGATGCTGTTGTATTAGCGGGTATAGTAACAGCAGTGGGGTTTGCAGGAAAGGTTGCCGGTATATTAATTCCCTTTACCATTCGTGTGGCCGTAAAGCGTTGGGTAGTTAATTCCATTTGCGGTAATGACGAAGGTACCAGCATCCAGCCTGTAGCATTTGTTATTCCTTTAGGGTTGCCTCTATCAATTTTTAAGGCGTTAGCCCAGGTGCCGTCATCAAAGTTGTTTACCAACCAGTTTTTTATAGTGCGGTGCATGTCTATCATTTCTCCGGGGCCGGCAACATAATAGGAAGTATAACCTATACCGGTTAACGGATAATATGCTTTATTGCGGATGCATTTCCATGTGTTGTTTGTATTCAGAATTTCTTCTTTTTTGGTATCGCCCTGTAAAATAAATGCTGTACGTTCTGTGATTTGTGCCTCCGGTCGAACATCGCCTTCATTCCAAACCACAGCAGCAACAGTGTTTTTGCCTGTTAATAAATACGGTGCTATATCCACAGTCTCATAGTTCCAGTAGTACAAATCGCCACGGGCAGGACCTAATGATACAAGACGCTCGTTCACATATAGTTTATAACGGTTGTCTGCCGATACATGAATGATAAAGCTGGATGGTGTCTCTGTAAGCTCGAAACTTTTGCGAAAATGATATACACCATAATCTTTGGCCGGTTCGTTGGGTACAGATACCCATTGCGCATTCCACTTGCTGCTTAAAATTGCAGGATTCATACTTTGTGATAACACCGTTTTTGAAACAACAAAACACAGCAAAACAGCCAGGGTAGTTGAAAGCTTCATCATGAAAATTATTACAGGTTTATTTTTAAAGATACGGAACTGTAATAATAAGCAATTAATAAGTACTGCGATTTTTCTTGAGAGCGGATGTCTCCCAATATCAGCTATCTCCTGATATTAAAAGAGGCACTTCAATCCCGCGCCTATTTTATTTATATATGTTGATTGGTTGCAGTTTTATTCTACCCGCAGGTTTTTTACCGGGTTTACCAGCGCGGCCTTTATGCCCTGGTAGCTTACTGTAAGCATAGCAATAACTATGGCTAATACTCCGGCTAATACAAAAGCCGCCCATCCTATCTCTATGCGGTAAGCGAAATCTTTAAGCCACCCGTTCATAAAGTACCAGGCAAGTGGTGCCGCTATTACTAAAGCTATAAGTATCAACTTTAAAAACTCGCCCGATAAAAGCATTACAATACTGTTTACATCAGCACCTAATATTTTTCTAATGCCTATTTCCTTTGTCCGGCGTTCAGCAGTGTAAGCAGCTAAACCGAATAAGCCTAAACAGCCTATAAAAATGGCCAACCCGGTAAATATGATAAGTAAGGCCCTGAATTTATCTTCAGACTGGTACATTCTTTTAAAGTTCTCATCCATAAAAGTGTAATCAATTGGGTAGCCAGGCGAATATTTTTTCCAGATATTGGTTATATAACTAATGGTATTTGCTGCATCGGCAGTTTTTAATTTTACAGCTACCTTCCAATAAGCTTCGGGGTATATTTGTATCACTGCAGAGGTCACTTTTTCGTAAAGGTTTTTATAATTAAAGTCTTTTACAACGCCTATTACCCGGCCTTTTTTAAGCGAATCGGGGGCTTTACTCACCCAAACTTTCCATTCCAGCTTTTGGCCTATGGCTTTTTGCGGCGTACCAAAGCCCAGTTCCCTTACAGCTGTTTCGTTTATAATAAAACCTTCAGGCTTATCGGTTTTTATGTTCTTCGAAAAGTCCCTGCCGGCCACAAGCTGTAAATTAAGGGTTTTAATATAATCATGGTCAACCAGTAGTTGGGTTACCGAATAATTCTTACTCTCGCCGTTGCGCGGTACAATAATTTGGTCGCCAGCTGTAAGGTCGCCCGGGAAACCATAGCCTATAGATACAGAAGATACCCCCGACGATTGTAACAGGTCATTCTTAAATGAGCTGTAATTTTTGGTCATATCATCGCCCTGCATCGGGAAAAACATGATCTCCTCTTTATTAAATCCCAAATCTTTTGTGTGAAGATAATTTACCTGCTGATAAACTATAATAGCACTGATGATAAGTAAAGATGACAGCGAGAATTGCGTAACCACAAGTGCCTTTCTGAATAACTGCCCTTTAAAACTGTTTTCATCGCCCGTTGCACCCTTTAAAACTTTAACGGCTTTAAAGCGCGATAGTACAATTGCCGGATAAAAGCCGGCACTTACACCCACTACCAGTATTAGCCCTACAACAATTAAAGAAATAACCGGGAATGATAATAAACTAAGGGATATATTTTTGCCTGTAAACTGGTTAAGCGCAGGCAAAAGCAGCAGTGTTACAGTCAAGGCCACTATAACACTCATTAAAGCAAATAAAATAGTTTCGCCGGTAAATTGTAAAATGAGCTGCCATCTGCTTGCACCAATTGCTTTTTTTACGCCTACCTCTTTTGCGCGCTGGATGGATTTTGCTGTAGTTAAATTAATAAAGTTAAAACAGGCTATAAGCAGTATAAAAAAAGCAATAATGGATAGCGCGTTAACATATACAATATTGCCTCTAACTGCCATATCAAACTTAAAGTCGGAAGAATAAAGGTGTACTTTTTTGAGCGGTTGTAAATAAGGCAGGTAGGTAAAGCCCATGGGTTTAAGAACCGGGTAAGCCCTGGCTTTAACAATATCCTGAAATTTTTTCTGCAGGGTTGATGCATCTGTACCCTTTTGCACTTTTATATAAGTATAAAACTGCTGCCATCCCCAGCGTTGCATACGTTCGGGAGGCAATCCTGCACTTTGAAGCGGAAGTATATAATTAAGCGAAAGGTGAAATTTAGGGTCCTGAACAAATACTGCCTTTACCTGATAAGGCAGTTTATCTATCATCAGTTGCTTACCAATAGGGTTTACATTGCCAAAGCACTGGTTTGCCAAAGTCGAAGAAATTATTACTGACGAAGGGTCATCAAGGGCATGAGTTACCGGCCCATAGCTGGAGTTTAAAGGGAAAATTTTAAGGAAACCGGGCTCGGTATATATTCCACCTTCCAGATATAGTTTTTTGTTGCCCTGCTCAAATAATGATTTGGATTGTATTTGCATTATACGGGCAGATTCTTTTACCTCCGGGAATTCTTGTTTTAGGGTAGGGGCGAACATAGGCGAGGTACCGGCCGAGTTAGATATACCCTCAGTGCGATCTGCTTTTATATAAACACGATATATTTCATCTGCGCCGGGGATGCCCTTGTCGTATTGCTTTTCGTCCCAAACAAACAACCCTATTAATAAACAGGATGCCAGGCCGAGCGTAAGGCCCGAGATATTAATCAATGCAAACCCTTTATGTTTTGCAAGATTACGAAATGAAATTTTGAGGAAATTTTTAAACATAACGGCAAAATTTAAGATCGATAAAGTTCTCGCTTAAATAATGCCATTAATATACAATGCTGTAAATGAGTTATATGTGCGCTTGTGGAAGTTTTTACATGTACGTAAACGGACAGTTTCTGTTCGGTTGCGATACGTTCGCAGGCTTTTACTTAGCGATAATTTGTTTAACCATGAAATCTAACGCTGCTCTATCAGGCAATGATACGGCTGTAGGTTTTTCGCCCAATAGCATTACTTTGCTGCCTGTGATGTTGTATGCGGGCCATTGTGGCAAACCGTTACCATTAGGGTTGCCATTTTTGGCAAAGTTTACCCAATAGCTTGACATGGTATCGGCCAGTTGCTGGTCTACCGGTTCAAAGGGACGGTTCAGGAATTTGAGGTTATTAAAAACATAGCCAACCTCGCCGGTATGGAAAGCGCCATATTTTTTGAAAGCTTCAGTAGCGGGCATTCTGCGGGTAAAGCGATATAGATAAACCTTGGCTTTATTTTTTGCCGACTGCACATTGGCCCAGCTATAATTTTGAACGCCAAATGTCATATCGCGTGATATTCTTATTTGTGAAGTTTCGGCTTCTGCATCGGTACCTGCCGGATAGAGCTTTAAAAATTCAGTGGCTTTGTTACCGTATTTTTTCTGTATGTCGGCCTTATATTCCACGGCATTTTTTAACTTTCCAACAAAGGCATCATCCTCATTCCAACCGGTTAAGAGTGGTACCTGATTCTCTTTGCTCGCCGCAAAAATTTCAAGGGGTGTTTGTGGCAGAAAGTAGCCATCAATAATTGGGCGAAAGCCATTTTGCTTCAACAGATCATCCGCAGATAATTTCCTAAGTTCTGCCAACGAACCGGCGTATAATGCTTTCGCAGCTTTAATGCCACTTTTTTCGGCTTGTTCTAAAGATGGTGCACTAAATGGGCCAGGTAACATCTGTGCACCGCTTTCGGCAATGGCACGTTGAAACAATCCTTTAGCTAGTGGTGATGCCACTAAATAGTTAACATTCATTGATCCTGCAGATTGCCCTGCAATGGTCACGTTATTAGGGTCACCACCAAAGGCGGCAATGTTTTTCTGTACCCATTTTAACGCGGCTACCAAATCCATTAAGCCATAATTACCAGAGGTGTGGTTAGGCGATTCTTTTGTTAATTCCGGATGCGCAAAAAAGCCAAAAATACCTACCCGATAAGGAACGCTTACCAATATCACGCCTTTTTTAGCCAGTGCTTCGCCATCATAAATAGGCACATTGGTGCCACCGCTTACAAAGCCACCACCGTAAATCCATACAATGATGGGCCTTTTTTCTGTTGCCGATTTTGCACCCGTCCAAACGTTCAGGTACAGGCAGTCCTCGCTTAGTGGTTCATCTTTTATCAAAAACTCACGGGTGTAAACACCAAATACATCTGGTTTGCCCTGCATGGGGCTTTTGGCAAATTCATTGCATGCCTTCACGCCTTGCCATGGTGTTACCGGCTGCGGCGCTTTCCAGCGCAGATCGCCAACTGGCGGTGCGGCAAAAGGTATCCCTTTAAAAATATGAACCGACCCATCACCATTAACACTTCCCGAAATCTGCCCGGCATCAGTTTTAACAACATTAAAAGCGGTTTGCGCCATAGCACAGGCACATAACAGGATAAGCGGCAGGATAAGGAAGCGTTTCATGATAATTGGTTTATAAGGTTTCAAGAAGATACAGGAATTTGACGAAAAAAATAAAAACATTGGTTATAATGCAAAGACGCGAAGGCGCAGTTTTCATAATAAATTCTTAGCGTCTCTGCGTCTTTGCGCGATATCATTTTAAAGAAATTCTTAATTCAAGTTTAAACGAATTTACGGTTTTGCAACTGGTCTACTATACTTTGCTGTGCGGGCATCTTTAATAACACCTTTCCAGTTTAGGCCATAGCCAAAGTCATACACGTGGCCTTCAGAATCGGTATAGCATTTCATATCATGCGGCACGTCTTCAAACTGGGCTTCAACAGCTTCCATATTCAAAGGCATTTGCAATGGCAACAATGCCGATGGCTCTGCCTTGCCGGTTAAGATATCTAAACTTGCCTGCCCCTGTACTCCAAAATCTGCAATAATAGCATTTGCTTGTTTTTCCAGCTCGGCAAAAACCATTGGGTTATTTATGTTAACAGATACAATAACCGGTTTGCCTTTCATTTTAGCATAGGTATCGGTTACCATAGCCAGGTCGGTTACGTTTGTTGAGATTTCTGATTTACCTTTATAGCTGCGGTTAGTGAATTTTTCTAATGGGTCGCCACCTGCAAGGCTGGTTGCACGGGCTGTCTCTGCTGTGTATTTGCCATATTGTAACGATACGGGTAAGTAACCGTTACCGCCACTTTTGGCATCATCGGCATCATAACCGCCATGACCGATAGGGCTCGCAATAAATACCAGGGCGTAGTCAGCCTCATTCGGGTTTTCGGTCACTTTAAAATATTTCTTAACGATATCCATATTCACCGGGTATTCGGTTTTCTCCGGGTATGGCATCCCCAGGAAATTTTTACCCGCCGGAGTGAATTTTTTAGGCACATAAACTGTTTTACCTGTTTGCAAAGGCAATACATTGCCTTTGTTTTTTAACATTACGATGGATTTTAACTGCGTTTGATAACCTGCTGCCATAAACTCGGCGTTGCCAACGGTTTTCTTTGTTGCCTCAGCATCAAGGTAAGGGTTCTCAAACAATCCTGTGCGGAAAATGCCTCTTAACAACCTAACTGCAGATTGCTCAAACCGGGCACGCATAAAAGGCTCACCGTGTTCTTTTACTCCCATTTGATAAGCCGCCACAACCGGGCCCAAGTCATTGTTGCCACCAAATTGATCAACCCCGGCCATTAATATTTTATAATGGCGCTCGGCTACAGTAGCCTTTTCCATTCCCCATGATTTGCCCGATAAAAAGCTATTGATAACCGTTTCGTCGCCGGTAACCAGCCAATCTGTACATACCACGCCGTCGTATTTGTACTTAGTACGCAGCAAGTCGGTTATAATATATTTATTGTAGTTGTTAGCCACATTTTCTTGGTTTTTAACATCCTGATTAAAACTAATGGTGTAGTACGGCATTACCGCGGCAGCCATACCTGTTTTACCGCTCAGCTTAAAAGCACCCTGTGTAAAAGGTATTAAATGTTCATTAAAATTGTTACCCGGATATACCGCGTATTTACCAAAGCCATAATGCGCATCGCGGCCCCCTTCGCCTGCACCACTGCCCGGCCAGTGTTTAACCATGGCGTTAACGCTGTTGTATCCCCAACCGTTGGCAATTTCGTTACTGCCTGTTGATGTTTGGAAGCCATCAATATAAGCCCTTGCCATATCAGCCGCCAGTTGCGGGTCTTCGCCAAAAGTACCGCTTACACGGTTCCAACGTGGGTCGGTAGCAATATCAACCTGTGGCGATAATGCTGTAGCAATACCTAAAGCACGGTATTCCTGTCCGGCTATTTTACCAAAGTTTTGAGTAACCGCAGGATCAAACGTTGCCGCCATACCCAACGAGCCGGGCCACATAGAAATGCTGCCACCTGCGCCTGCATTAAACTCGGCAGTGGCCAATGTGCCATGCCGCGGATCGGAACTGTTATTGGCAGGAATGCCTAAACCAATACCTTCAACAAAGGCCTGAGCGGTGTTGTTCCACTTAGCGGCAACCTCCGGGCTTTGTACTGATGTAATAAGCACATGGCGCACATTATCATCTTTTAAAAATTTCTTTTGCTGGTCTGAAAGGTCATAAGCGTTTGCACCGCTTTCGGCAAACACCTTACCATTGTAAGTGCCTGCGAACGGACCACCCGCAGCAGCCGGAATAGGTTGGTGGCGACTATACAGCATTAAACCGGCAATTTGCTCAATGCTCATTTTTGAGGCGAGATCTTTTGCGCGTACATCAATTGGTAAGCGCCAATCTTCATATTTATCCAGTTTGCCGTTCTTGTTCAGGTCTTTAAAAGCAAGGCCATCAACAGTTAATATTTTAACGCCCGAGACAGCCGAGTAGCCCAGGTTTTGCCCGCCTTTGT
>JAQBNZ010000174.1 GCA_028288285.1 Mucilaginibacter sp. | reverse complement strand
CATCTAACTACCAGGGTTTATATCTGTATATTACAGGTATTAAAACTGTTGAAGCGAATAATGTGCAGGGGTTGAGCCTGCTTAAACTTTCCTTTTACGACGGAACAAATATGGCACAGGCCGCTGCGGAGGTAACGGCGCTCACAAACCGGGCTTTTGCCACTATGCCAGGCGGTACACCTCCACCTATTATTCTTCGTTTTGATGCTTCCAGTCTTCCTGTTGGGCAACTTACGTTAAGCAGTACAAAACGTAATAATAATCAACTGCTTGATTTGGCAGCCACTTTGGTGAGGCCGAATTTTTCCAGTGTGCCGGGCCTTACATCTCCGCCACCCGTAGGCGGAAATGCCCGTACAGTGGTAATTGATGTGGATCCCTCACTAATGCGGAGCCATAACATTACACCAGAACAAGTCACTGCCGCGGTACAGGATAATAACCAGATTTCGCCGGCTGGTAACGTGCGTATAGGAAACCTCATGTACCTTACACCGGCCAATACTGTTATTAAAAAAGTAAAGGAGTTTGAAGAGATCCCTTTACAATATCAAAATGGGGCTACCATTTATTTAAAGGATATTGCAAGGGTTACAGATGGTGCCGATATTACCAGCGGTTATGCTTATATAGATGGTAAAAGATCTATTTATATGCCGGTAATTAAAACAGCAAGCGCTTCTACCTGGTCGGTTGTACAGGGGTTAAAGAAGCAGTTGCCTTACATGCAAAGCCTGCTGCCGCCAGATGTTAAACTGAAATTTGAATTTGATCAGTCTATTGCCGTAATCAACTCTGTAAAAAGCCTTATAAGTGAGGGCGTTATAGGAGCAATACTAACCGGTATTATGGTGCTGATTTTTCTTGGCGACTGGCGGAGCGCGATTATTGTAATCCTCAACATTCCTATTTCAATTATTGTTGGTGGCTTGCTGCTTAAATTATTCGGGCAAACTATTAATATAATGACGCTTGGCGGTCTGGCTTTGGCCATTGGTATATTGGTGGATGAATCTACAGTAACTATAGAGAATATTCACCGGCACCAGGAAATGGGTAAGTCAAAAACGCGAGCCATTGCTGATGCCTGCGAAGAGATAGCCTTACCTAAGTTATTGATTTTATTAGCCATACTGGCTGTGTTTGTACCCGCATTTTTTATGGCCGGGATACCAAAAGGTATGTTTTTGCCTTTATCATTAGCAGTAGGCTTTTCTATGATAGCAGCCTTCCTGTTGTCTCAAACCTTTGTTCCTGTTTTATCTAACTGGCTCTTAAAGGACCATCAGGAACATGAGGTGAAAGAAGAGCATAAGCCTTCAAGATTTGAAAGATTGGAGGAGTGGTTTCAAAACCTGCTTGGCAGGATGATGAAAAGAAGGGGACTACTCATCATAGCCTACTTAATACTGGCTTTTGGTGTTGTTGGCGTGGGCCTGATGACAATTGGGACGGACATTTTACCAAAGGTAAATTCCGGACAATTTCAGATGCGAATAAAGGCCCCTGTTGGTACCCGCTTAGAAACTACTGAAAAGCTTATGCTACAGGCACAGCAAAGTTTATATGGTATTGTAGGCAAACAAAATGTAGAAATTATTTCGTCATTTGCCGGGTCACACCCTTCAACTTATCCTACCATTCCTATTATATTTTTTATGAGCGCGTCTGACCAGGCTATTATGCAGGTGGCTCTTAAACCTACGTATAAATTCGATATGGATAATTTAAAGGAATTGATCAGACATCGTTTACACACGGTGATGCCGCAGGTAAAAGTTACGTTTGAACCAATTGACCTAACTGATAAAATAATGAGCCAGGGAAGTACCACACCTATAGAAGTTGCTGTTACTGGTAAAAATCTGGATCAAAGCCAGGCCTATGCCAATAAAATAATGGCAGGATTAAAAAAGGTGCCATTTTTACGTGACGTTCAGCAAAAAGAAGCATTGAACTATCCAAGTATTGAGATTAATATAGACAGGCAGAAGGTAAAGCAACTGGGCCTGACTATGGCCAGTGTTGGCAGTACCATAACTGATGCAACATCTTCCAGCCGTTTTACTCAAAAAATATTATGGCTTGATCAAAGCAATGCAACCAGCTACAATGTACAGGTGCAGGTTCCAATGGTAAATATGAAGAGCCTGGAAGATATGAAAGCAATTCCTTTATTACAGGGGCGGCAAACTCCAACCTTAGGTGATGTTGCGTCATTAAAAATCAGCACTATGGTTGAACAGTATGACCGTAAAGGCGCTGTGCGATTCTTATCAGTAGGGGCCAATATTAACCAGGTTGACTTAGGCAGGGCATCAAAGGCTGTAGATAAGGTTTTAAAAGATGCCGGTACACCACCTACGGGTACCAAAGTAGAAAAGCGCGGTTTAACCAATTTGCTTGATGAAACAATGGCCAGCTTACAAACCGGTTTATTAATAACTGTAATAGTATTGCTGTTAATGCTGGCTGCCAATTATCAATCGTTTAAACTGGCCTTTGTGGTAGTAACAACTATACCCGCGGTATTGGCCGGGTCAATGATTGTTCTGTTAGTTACCGGCTCTACGCTGAACCTGGAATCATACATGGGGATAATCATGTCTGTTGGTGTATCAGTTGCCAATGCTATCTTATTGATAACTAATGCCGAACATATTCGCCTTAAAGAGAAGGATTCCATTAAATCTGCAATCATGGCTGCCGGGATACGGCTTAGGCCAATTCTAATGACCAGTATTGCAATGATAGTAGGTATGATACCAATGGCTTCGGGCCTTGGTGAAGCGGGCGGTGAAACCGCTCCGTTAGGAAGGGCCGTAATAGGCGGTTTGCTCTTTTCTACTTTTGCGTCTCTGCTAATCCTGCCTTTAATCTTTTCAATGGTGCAAAAGAAATCTTCTTTAACCTCCGTGTCTTTAGATCCGGATGATGCGGAAAGTATTTTTTATGATGGTGCCCCCGCTAAACTTAATTAAATCTCAATTGATATGACAACGTTAAAATATTTCAAAAACGGGTTTTATTATACCCTTGTTTTACTGCCTGTGTTTATTACTTCTTGCAGCAGTAATGCTAATCAACCGAAACAGGCAGACAGTTCTGCCGTAGATGTTCAGGCCTTTTCTTTAAAACATGGGCAGCTTAACTCCAATGTTACTATATCGGGCCAGTTATTACCATATCAGACTGTTGATCTGTACCCCAAAGAAAACAGCTTTGTTAAAAGTCTGAATGTAGATATTGGCTCAGTTGTAAAAAAAGGCGACCTGTTGCTTACGCTTGAAGCTCCGGAAATGGTATCGCAATACAACCAGGCGCAATCTACATTAAATACCCAGTTGGCTATTTACAAGGGTAGTAAAGCTAATTATGACAGGTTGTACCATACCAGTCAAACCCCCGGAACAATCTCGCCTAATGATCTGGATCTGGCCCATTCCAAAGCAAGTGCTGATAGTGCCCAGTGGGTTGCTGCCAAAG
>JAQBNZ010000020.1 GCA_028288285.1 Mucilaginibacter sp. | reverse complement strand
TTTTTTTTTGACAAATATTGTGAAATTACATCAGAAATCATACTTTTGCACCACTCCAAACCAGAAAATACTCCTGAGTAGCTCAGCTGGTTAGAGCATCTGACTGTTAATCAGAGGGTCGCTGGTTCGAGCCCAGCCTCAGGAGCAAGCAAAAAGCCTTTCAGTTCACTCTGAAGGGCTTTTTTGTTTAGTGATGTTTTTCATTGTACCCCCTTAAGCCTAAAAAACAATTGCATTGTTTGTAAACTAAAGCAGATCATGACCAGATGCAGAGCGGGGGCTAACCATCCGCGCCGTGCTAATGTGCCTAAATCGCTCCTTTTTGTTTAACCACGCTAGCACCAATAATGAAATGATCACAAAAATCCCACCCAGCAGACTTTCGGTAAGCAGCATAACCTTGATTCCCGAACGGCCATACACCCAGCCGTCCAAAGCGGTCATATACACCGGAGCAATATTGCTGAAAGAGGATATCAACGCATATTTGGTAGACCCGAGGTCGGGACCGATAGCATGCAAGGCAACCGCAGAAAAAGCAGCCGACGCACATCCGAAAGCAAAAGCGTAACAAAGTATCCCTACGGTATAGGTAAAGGGATTGAACCCGGCAAATGCCATGAATGCGCCAATTAGCGCCATTAACGAGCCTGCACCAAAAAAAGACCACCATCTACCAGCCTTGTCTGCCACCCAGCCGCCAAAAACACAACCTAAAACAGTAATGATGGCACTCAGTACCCCGTTCACCAGCGCTACAAGATCTGCATCTGCATGCCAGTCCCCGCCGATGGAAGACCATATATAAGCTGCAGCGCCAATGCCGACAGGCGTGATAATTACCAGGAAAGAAAAAATGACACTCGGTGAGCGCATTAATGACTTTAAATCTGTAAACAAAAATTTGAAACGACCAGTAAGTTTTTTTGAACTATCTGCCAATACAGGCGCTACAACATACAAAGTAAGCGTACATAATGCCATTATCAGGCATAATACAATAATAGCAAGCTGGTAAGAATAATGGGTGGATAGCCAGATCCCTGCTCCCCCGCCAAATCCCATACCGCCTACATTGCCGGCCTGGTACCAGCCTGCCGCAAGACCCTTCTTTTCGGGGTGCACAGTACCGGCCATAAAACCACCTACCGGCGAAACAACCAGTGTGGCAGCGATCTGCGATAGAAAAACAATAACCGTTAAAATAAAGGCGGAACTCAGCTGAAGCAGTATACCGCAAAGCAACAATAAGGTAGCGGCGCAAAGCGCCGTACCGATCAGATACCATTTATGCAGGCTTAGTGTAAGGTCTGTCAATGGGGCCCAGGCAAAGCGCCATAAATTTGCTGACAAACCCAACGCGGTTATGGAAGCGGTGGCTGCCACAGAAAAACCATGTTGCACCAACAGAAATGGCAGCGTAACAGATACGAAGCCTGAGCTGATACCGTAGGGTAAAACCAGGAAAAAAATCAAGTACGGAGCAGTTTGACAAGGATAGGCCGGACGCATTAACAAATATAAAAACATACACTGATAATCAATCACTTATAAACAGCATGTTTAAGCTTACAAACTATTCTTTAGTATCTAAGGCGATATCATATTGGTTTTATGCTTAAATTTATGCTCGGGCTACTCTACACTATAACATCATGCGTTAAATGAAAAGAATTTTGATAATCGGCCATATGTTAATATATGTTCTTTTTTCATTGCCGTCCACAGCACAGGTAATTGATATGCATTTGCATGCCTACCTGGAACCAACGTTCAAAGAACCGGTAAAAGATTACTATGGCAATGGCGGGTCGGCGAGTGCTGACCTGCATTTTAAAGAAACTTATCATTATTTGAGGCAATTTCATGTAGTTAAAGCTGTAGTAAGCGGATCTGTTGAAAGTGTAGATAGCTGGATGGCAAAAGATGCCGACAATAGATTGATCCGTGGTTTCGGCATGAATTCACCGGATGATTACGGTATGGACAGCATTAAGTTTGAACTGCTGGTAAAAGTCGGGAAGATAAAGGTTTTTGGAGAGATAGGGCCCTATTATTCAGGTACTACTCTAAGTGATCCGGCATGGCAACCATACCTGAGGATCTGTGAAAAGTATGATATACCTGTGGGCGTACATACCGGCGGTGGTGATCCGGGCGGAACATATTCATGGTCGCCCAAGGCGCGGCTCAAATATGGAGATCCGTACCTTGTAGAGGATGTACTTGTTCGGTATCCTAAACTCCGGCTTTATATTATGCATTCCGGAGAAGACTGGTATGAGCATGCTTTGCGGCTTATGGCATATTATCCGCAACTCTATTCAGACTTAGGAGTGATGTTATGGGTAGAGCCCCTTGACCAACGATATGTCCGGGCATTTTTGAAGCATGCGAAGCAAGCTGGCTACCTTAACCGTGTGATGTATGGTACCGACCAAATGCGCTGGCCTTATGCAATTAAAAGGTCGATTAATTTCCTGAACAGCCTCGATTTTCTGACCGCAAAGGATAAGCGGGATATTTTATATAACAACGCCGCTCGTTTTTTACGTTTAAATAGTAACGGTTTATAAGTAGATAACACATAAAAGTTTACATGAGGAATTTTGCAATCATCGTAGTGCTTTTTTTTTAGCCAGTTATGGCCTGCAGGCCAATGCCCAAAACGTTAAACCAAATAATCCACTGGTCGGTACATGGAAATTAGTTGCGGACCAGCAGGTTGATGGCACTGGAAAAGTTATCCAACAGGATAAAGATGCAATAGCTTAAATTAGCTAAATAGTTCATTAAATTATTTACAAGGTTAGCTTAATAGTACATAGATAGTACACTACTACAAACACTCATTAAAAGGCTTTAGCTGGCTTATACGACGATATTTATACTGCCTTAGCAGAGGTCACTGGTTCGAACCAGTAAATCCCACTTAAAGCGAATTCAAAGTTCTCCAAAAGCCTCTAAATCATATGATTTACAGGCTTTTATGTTTTAATACCGCCCAAATCAGAAGTTAAAGCCCAGCCTTACAAACAGGCGGCGGCCATCTTGCCCCATCTGCACGGCATCAAACGGACCGGCAGGTTCGTTATTAAAGGCCCAGCCTTTTGCACCTGTAACATAACCCAGATCAGGGTGTACGTTAAATATATTATCGGCACCTACTGATATGCGGATGGCTTTGTTAAGCTTGTAACCAAAATAAAGGTCGCTTACGGCTTTGCCACTGTAAATATACTGGTCGGCAACCTGCCCTGTACCATTATCAAGCGGTACGGTGGGGCTAAGTGTACTACCATCACCGTAACCCAACAAATCTATCTTACCAAAGTAAGTTACACGTACGCCCACAGTGAAGCTTTTATGACCATACTCGGGGTTAAACGCAAATTTTTGCGGAGGTGCTGATGCCAGGATAAATTTCTGTTCGCGGTCGCTTAAAAACGTTTGTCTTAATGCGGGTGTAGTACCCAATATAGGCGGGTAATTTATTTTGTTTATATCCATGCTCTGAAAATTACCGGTAAACAATAACCTGTAGCGGTTGTTGCCAACGTTTTTGGTATAATCAATAACCACATCTAAACCGCGGTTGGTTGTATTAACCGCGTTAGCAAAAAACTGTGCGGAGCTTACGTGCAGGTTATTAAGCGCGGCAGTAAATGCGGGATCGAGCGTTGGATCGGACGCGCTGAACTGGCCCGAAAGCACTACCCTGTCCTTCACTTTAATGATATAGCCGTCAACTGTAAAACTTAACTCGGGTATAGGTCTAAAGGTAAAGCCCAATCCTGCATTTTTAGATCGCTCCTGTTTAAGGTTAGGAATACCTGCCGCCTTAGTTATAGGGCTATAGTTTGGCGCTATCTTCACTTCAGATATTATGGAACCCTGCACGTTGGTGAATGTATTACTGTAATTTATCTGCTGTAGTGATGGCGCCCTGAACCCTGTACCTAATGATCCGCGAATATTAAAGTTATCGGCCACTTTATAACGTGTAGCAAATTTTGTGGTAAAACTCGATCCAAAGTCGCTGTAATGTTCATAACGGTTGGCAAAATCTATGAGCCATTTTTTGGTTACATCAAGTTCAAGGTCAACATAGCCACCAAAAACAGAACGGTTGGCATTTACCTCATCTGCCGGCTGGTAACCCGGAAATCCTTGTGAACCGGCAGCTTTTACACCATTGGGATCGTAGTTGGTATAAGATGCCTTCTCACCGGCAAATATTTTATAGCGCTCATAACGGTACTCGCCGCCAAAGCCAAGGTTTAGGCCCGATGCCGCTTTAGGAAAATGCTTGCTAAAATTTAAGTTGGTAGTGTTTTGCAAAAACTCCGAACCTCCATCGTCAAAATGGGTTTGCTGTGGCCCTAACGAAGCATTAAATGTTTTATCGCCAAAAAAATGAAACTTGTTGTTACCTATGTTATTGCTTAGGTCCCAATCCCAATCCTGCCCCATGGTACCTTTTAAACCTGCAGCCACAGCCACATCAGTATTATGTGTTTGTATATGCGGATTAAAGTACGAGTCGCCGCTGGGATCCTGGAAGATAATGCCGCTAACCGGTATCAGGCCACCGCTGGCAGTGGTAGGGAAACGCTCAGGCCGGCCGGAAAAGTTACGGGTAAACGCATAAGCATCCCCCTCTTTATATGAATAGCCGCCAAAGCTGTAAAATGTTGTGCGGGTGCCGGCAAGCGGTATCTCGTTATTAAAAAAGAAAATACCACTTGTTGATGAGCCATCGCCATTGGCGCGCCTGTATGGGTTAAACGGCAGCGCTTTAGGGTTTGATGTTGTGGTATCCTTTGTTTGGCGAAACGTTTTACCAATTTTAGCATAATCGCCTGTTAAATTTATAAAACCGCCATTTTTGCCAATAAGTAAACCGTAGTTAGCATCTATGGTGATACCGTTACCATCTATAGTACCGCCATGCGGATAATAAGCCGCTAAAACACCTTTGCCTGTATTAAATGCAGGGTCATAATAACCGGAGTAACCTACATTAGCGGTGAACTCGCCCACACTTTTCTTTAAAACCAGGTTCATAACACCTGCAATAGCGTCAGAACCATACTGTGCCGATGCGCCATCGCGCAGTATCTCTATCCTGTCTATAGCGGCGGTTGGTATTGAGCTAAGATCAACACCAGAGTTACCGCGCCCACGTGTACCAAATACCGAAACAAAGGCTGTACTGTGGCGGCGTTTACCGTTTATAAGCACAAGGGTTTGGTCTGGACCGAGGCCGCGCAGGGTTCCCAGTTCAACATGGTCGGCACCATCTGAGCCGGATTGCTTGTTATAGTTGAAAGACGGAGCCGCGTAGTTAAGTACATCGGTAAGATCAAGCCGGCCGGTGTTCATGGCCACCTTGCTCATACTTACTACATCAACCGGCACCGCTGTTTCCAGCTTTACGCGGCCGGCAGAGCGGGTACCTATGGCTACCACCTCGTTAAGTTGTGTAATATCTGAAGTAAGCGATACATTAATCTTGCCGCGGCCATTAACACTAATGGTTAGCATTTTGTAACCAGTATAAGTAAATACGATCTCATCTGCCGCGGATGCCTTAACCGAATAAACACCTGTTGTGCTGGTAGCAGAACTATTTCTGCTGCCTTTAACGGTTACGGTTACGCCTGCCATAGGTTTATTGGTGCCGGCGTCTATTACCACACCTGTTACTGTTCCCGTTTGCGCCAGTAAAACCGGCGCGTTCATCAATAAAAATGCGATGATTAGAAGTAGGTTTTTCTTCATATGAATAGTGGGGTTAAATTACATTTATACAATATAGCGAATTTGCAATTGTATTATACTTAATTAACTGACTTTTAACATTTTAATAAAATAGCTTAAAATACAATCATGAAAATGATAAACTTGGCAAAAAAAACCACTTTTTGTACAGAGACTTAAATTGTCACTCCTTTGTTCTTTCGATTACTTCACCAATTGATTTAAAAAGATGGTTATGCCATATTTAGCCATTTTCCATTTCTGGTCCAGCTCAGGCGGTACCATACTTGGGCTTTGTGCAAAATTACCTGCTATAATATCCATATCGCCGTCGCCATCAATATCTGCTTTCTCAAGTGTGAGCGTTTTTAATGGAACATCACTTTTTAAGATATACGATTGGAAGCTGTACTGGTCGTCACCCTTGTTTTCAAGGTAAACAAACGATTCATCTAAAAGTGGCCCAAACTCGGGGAAGAAGGCGCTGGCGGCAAAATCAATATTTCCATCCTTATTGAAATCTTCGGCCAAAACACGTGTCACACCATATAGCGGATAGAAATATTTTTCAGTAAAAAAGCCGTTTCCCTGATTTATGTTCAGCCTGATGCCATGATAAGGCTTTAATATATTCGAGTAATCGGCATTGTCGCCATGTACTGTTACTATATCAACAAGGCCATCATGGTTGTAATCAACCAACACCATATCTGTAGTGCCATAATTAGGCGGAAACCGCAAAACCCTATTCGACTTAAACTTTAAATTATCCTTTTGATAGAATATATAAACGCATTCATCTCCCTGCGCGAACATGGCAACAATATCCTTTTTACCATCGCCATCCATATCTTTAACATAACACTTAATAGCACCGGCTATGGGCAATAAAACGTCTTCCACATACTTCTTGTCTGATCTGCGCTTTTTAAACAGCGATAGAGAGCCCGTTTTGTTGCCAAAATTGCATACTATGATTTCTGGGATCCCATCATTGTCCAGGTCGTCAAGCTCAGTATATACCGGCCTGTGCAGCGCGGTGATTAATGGTACATTCACCGCGCCATCAAATTTAGAGAAAGCACCGTTACTTAATTCCGTAGGGTATAATTTTCCTATTTCTGTAAAGTAAACATCACGGTTATAAAAATTGAAATCAACAACCGGGCTTGAGGTTTGTATGGTTTTGGTTACCCCTATTTTATCTTTCCAGCAAAAAACGGTTTTAAAGTAGTTCCCTATCCACAACGTTTTAGTTAAGTCATCATACTTTAACCCGGTAATTAATGAAGGGCTTTGTATATCAACCTGAATATCGTTCCTTACAAATTGCGTTAGCGGTTGGTTACGGGTTAAGCGTGTTTTATCTGCGGCAATTATATTTGGTGCATTGCTTATAATATATTGTTGCAACTTAGTCCACTCTGCTCGAGAAAGAACCGGCTTACCGGGTATAATGTTATTTTTATTGATGATAATCTTTTCTTCGGCAGATAGACCCTTTAGCGGATCATAGTTAGGATAGATTATACCCATCCGGCTGGCCATAACCGGCAATACATGCAGTCTCCAAATATCTTTAGTTAGGCTAGCTGGTTCGGGCAGCATATGGCAGCTGGCGCAATACTTAGTAAAAAGCGCTTTACCGTCGTTGGCAGCCTTACTCCTTTTTGTAGTATAAGATTTAAGGCTACCTAACGTGGTGGCTAAAAACAGGCATGCAAATATTATCTGTTTTAACTTCATACCAAATTTGCAAACTTTGTTAAGTTTTACATCTAATATACGGAACACGGCCTGAATAATTGCCTCATTAATACACAGACTGCCAAAAACATACGTCCCGTTAGCCGGGTTGACCGGATAAAAGCCAATGGCAGACAACACATACCAGGCCGACATTTGCCCTACATCTTCGTTACCTATTATGCCATCGGGTTTTCGTATGAACAAATTGTACTTGCCAAAGAGCCCTTCTGTATATGGCTTATCTGTTTGAGCATAAAATGCGAAAGGGTTGCATCTCTTATATCAACCAAAAAAGTTAAATCAACTGATAAAATTGATGCGAAGTATTAGGATTTCTACCTACCGAAATTTAAGTAAATTTGCTTGTCCCAACTAATATATAGTTACTGATAAAAGAGGGTATCCGACCTTTTCGGACACCCTCCTTCGCAAAACAGTAAGATAATTGTTTATTTAGCGTTTTTTTTATCAGTTACTTCCTTACGGATTTCTGTTGCCACTACTTTCAGGCTCTGCATTGCGTTGCGCAGGCGCGTACCCGCTGCTTTGTTTCCTTTTTCATAAAATGCAGTTGCGTCTGATTCGGCAGAGGCAACAAGCTCCTGCAATGATTTAAATTTTTCCATGATTTGTTTTTTAAGTGATTTGTAAGGCTAAACTAATAAATGCCTTTCAAAATTCCATTTAACGTAACAGCCGGCTTTTAGTTGCTGTTTTTTCAGATTTTCGGTACCTCCAACGATGTATAAGCTTATTGAAACACGGTATCTGCCTGGGCAGGAAAAAAATACTTCTCCTCCGACTCGGACAGTATCGGATTATTTAAAGCTACACTATTCCCACCTTTGTCGTACCTATTTATGTAAATGCATAAATAGGTATTTACACCATTAAAGAAACATGTATATGGGAAAGATTATCACATTGGCACATCAAAAGGGCGGCGTTGGCAAAAGTGCGTTGGCCTTAAATTTAGCCCTTTGTTTTAAGGACCAGTTAAGTGTCGCCCTCATAGATTCTGATATTCAAGGAAGCATATTTCAGTTGAAAGATGAGTTTCCTGAACTGGATATTTTGGCGCCGGAAAAAATCAGCGAAATTCCGGAAAATGTAGCGACGAATATTTATACTAATGTTCATATGAATAAATCTGCATTTGTAGAAATGTGTATTTATTGAAATGTTCACAGGTGGAAAACTTTAAATGTATCCATGTTCATTTATACATTACCTATTTTGCCTGCTTCTTCCTTTCTCGGATAGCAGGAACTTATGGAGCAGGTAATAAACGATCCTTTCCCGTTTCCGGGCATCATCCGTAAACAGGCGGTTCAGGTGTATATGGATGATGCTCCGGAGAAAATCCTCCTTATCGTTAACATCTGTTTGAACCGATTGGTCCAGGGCGCTCAATGATTGCAAAAAAGGGCGGCTGACCTTTAGCAACCCTGCGCTACGGTAAAAAGTGACGTCATGCAACGCCTGCTGGATACCGGCTATCAGTACGCGGTATTTTTTATCCATATCTACCCGGAGCATCTTTCCTTCAAATTCGGAAAAGAATTGCCGGTAGCTGACTGCCGAAAATAGCAGCTGCGAATAGGTATCGGGGAGGAATGTCTGGATCATGTCCCATACCGTTCGTTTGTTTTCTTTTATTCCCTCTATTGCCCCATATTAACAACGCTTGTATCCGATCGTTCTATTTGTTGTTGTTCGGGATAGCGTTCTGCTTACTAATATGTAGTATTCGTAAGGTTATCGCTATAATATGTTAGCTTTAGAAAATTCTAAAAAAAAGCAATCTCATTTGGTTGATTATAACACCACTATTCCCTTTCATACTACTGCTATAAAGAACATGGAAAAGAACGATTCAGATGAATTGATGATTGCTAATAAGCAACTTGCCTTTCAAAACCGCGAAAAGGAAAGCCGTGCTGCCGAACTTGCCATCGCGGACAAGGAACTAGTTTTTCAAAACGCAGAGAAAGAAAATAGGGCGGCAGAACTGATCATTGCCAACAAAGAGCTGGCTTTTCAAAATGAAGAAAAGGAAAACCGGGCAGCAGAACTAATCATTGCGAACAAAGAGCTGGCTTTTCAAAACGAAGAAAAAGAGAACCGGGCGGCAGAACTGATCATTGCGAACAAAGAGCTGGCTTTTCAAAATGAAGAAAAGGAAAACCGGGCAGCAGAACTGATCATTGCCAACAAAGAGTTGGCTTTTCAAAACGAAGAAAAAGAGAACCGGGCGGCGGAACTGATCATTGCGAACAAAGAGCTGGCTTTTCAAAACGAAGAAAAAGAGAATAGGGCAGCAGAGCTAATTATTGCCAATAAGGAACTTGTTTTTCAAAACGAAGAAAAAGAGAACCGGGCGGCAGAACTGATCATTGCCAACAAAGAGCTGGCTTTTCAAAACGAAGAAAAAGAGAATAGGGCAGCAGAGCTAATTATTGCCAATAAGGAACTTGTTTTTCAAAATGAAGAAAAGGAAAACCGGGCAGCAGAATTGATCATTGCGAATAAAGAGCTGGCTTTTCAAAACGAAGAAAAAGAGAACCGGGCAGCAGAACTGATCATTGCGAATAAAGAGCTGGCTTTTCAAAACGAAGAAAAGGAAAACCGGGCAGCAGAATTGATCATTGCGAACAAAGAGCTGGCTTTTCAAAATGGAGAAAAAGAGAACCGGGCAGCAGAGTTGGTCATTGCCAACAAAGAGCTGGCTTTTCAAAACGAAGAAAAGGAAAAACGGGCGGAAGAATTGATCATTGCCAACAAGGAACTTAAGAACGCCGAAGACGATATCCGAAAACTAAATGATGAACTGGAACAAAAAGTCATCGATCGCACGGCCCAACTTGAATCTGTAAATAAAGAACTAGGATCTTTTTCTTATTCAGTGTCCCACGATCTTCGTGCTCCCATCCGGGCCATCAATGCCTATACAAAAATCTTAGTGGAGGATTATGGAGAAAAATTTGATGCAGATGGAATGACCATTCTTCATTCCATCATCCATAATTCTAAAAAGATGGGTAATCTAATAGACGACCTGCTCGCATTTTCCAAATTAGGTAGAAAACAGGTGACTGTTTCGGAAATTGATATGACCGGCTTAGTAAAATTGATTAAGGATGAATTACTAATTGATGAGGGTGAAAATATACCTATATTTAATATAATGCCACTACTCCCGGCAAAGGGCGATAAATCATTAATCAAACAAGTTTGGATCAATCTGATCTCCAACGCTATAAAATATTCCAGATACAAAGAGAAGACTACCATCGAAATTGGCGCTTATGAAAAAGGTCGTCTCGTTGTATATTATGTCAAAGATGCCGGTGCAGGTTTCGATATGCAATATTATGATAAGCTCTTCGGCGTTTTTCAGCGCCTGCATTCCCAGGAAGAGTTTGAGGGTACAGGCATAGGTTTGGCCATAGTGCAGAAAATAGTACATCGTCATCACGGAACCGTATGGGCGGAATCAAAATTAGATGAAGGAACCACTTTTTATTTCAGTTTACCACAGAGCAATCTTTAATACGAAAATATGAATTACGATAACGTTGAGATTTTATTTGCAGAGGATAGTAAGGATGATGCCATACTGACAATCCGCGCCCTTACCAAGAGTGGTTTTTCTAACAAACTGCACCATGTGGCAGATGGAGCTGAAGCGCTCGATTTTATTTATTGCCGTGGAAATTATGCATTGCGTAATACCACGGAATCCCTTAAATTGATTCTACTTGATTTGAAGATGCCGAAAGTGTCGGGCATGGAGGTTTTGGAGAAAATTAAATCTGATCTTGAAATTAAATCGATCCCGGTTGTTATGCTGACCTCTTCAAACGAAGGACCGGACATCGAAAGATGTTTCGCTCTCGGGGCAAACAGCTATATCGTGAAACCGGTTGATAGCGATAATTTTTTTCGGGCGATTAAAGAAATTGGAATATATTGGATGATCCTCAACCAGCCCCAACACTGATAGAATCCTTACGCTTACCGACCATATTTTAAGATACTATTTATAAAAGTTATGATAGCCGATGCCAAAATTCTTATTCTTGAAGATAACCAAAGTGATGCGGACCTGCTCTGCCGTGAGTTGAAGAAATCGGGTTTGACCTTTACATCCGAAATTGTACAAACACGTGCAGCTTTTGAAAATGCATTACATCACTTTAGTCCCGACATTATTCTTTCAGATTATTCGCTTCCATCTTTTGACGCTGTTAGCGCATTCCGTATCAAACAAAGCAATTACCCGCTTATTCCTTTTATTATTGTCTCCGGTATTATCGGAGAAGAAAATGCCGTGGAACTGATTAAAGAGGGAGTAACTGATTATGCATCCAAGGGAAAGCTATTTACTTTGTCTGTTAAAATTAGCCGTGCGCTTAATGAAGCAGAAGAAAAGAAAGAAAAAATACTTATAGACGAAAAGTTAAAAATACAGACAGCCGAACTGATTACGGCCAACAGAGAGCTTATTGTTCAAAATCAAGAAAAGGAAAATCGTGCAACACACCTGATTATTTTGTCCAAGGATTTACATACCCAAAAGGAGGAATTACGCCTTGCCAATGACTTACTGATTATCCAGGAGGTAAAAGTTCAAACCATAAATGGACAACTATTGCAATTAAATCAGGAACTGGAAGACCGGGTGAGTAACCGTACAAAAGCCTTGACCGAAAGCGAGCATCGGTTTCGTAACATGATGGAAACCATTCCTCAGATAGCCTGGACAAATACGACGGACGGAAGATTTATCTTTTACAACCAGCGCTGGTATGATTATACTGGTTTAAGCGAAGAACAAACCAAAGACATTGGAATAAAAATGGCGATCCATCCTGACGACTTGGAAAAAAGTTCAGACAGGTTCGGTTTGATCCGGCAAACCGGCGAGGGCGGTGAATTTCAGCTAAGGGTCAAACGTGCTGACGGCCTATACCGCTGGCATCTGATCCGGATCATGCCCATTAAAAATGAACAGGGCGAAATGCAGCTTTGGGTTGGGACTGCAACTGATATTGAGGAACTCAGATTGTTACAACAGCAAAAAGATGATTTTATCAGTATTGCAAGTCACGAACTTAA
>JAQBNZ010000123.1 GCA_028288285.1 Mucilaginibacter sp. | reverse complement strand
AAAAACAAGATGTCAGTCATTAATGCCGTTAGAAATAAACTGATACATCGTGTTTTCGCCTGTGTAAATGATGATAGGTTATATCAAAAAAATTATCAACAAACACTTGTTTAAACCATAGAAATCGCAATGACGCACAGGGATTATAACTCATTCAAATCCCGGCAATATTCCTTCAATACCCCAACGTTCTTCTATACCTAAACCAAACAATGCAAAATCGTATTTTACAGGATCGAGCGGATCAAGCTCCCGCAGGTTTTGGGTTAGTTCAACAGCGGTTTGCCAGTCGGTTTGTTTACGATGGATGAGTTTGAGCTTACGGGCCACACGGTCAACATGCAAATCGCATGGACAAATCAAATCGGCGGGTTTTATTTTATTCCAGATACCAAAATCAACGCCTTTATTATCTTTCCGTACCATCCAACGCAGAAACATGTTCAGACGCTTGCAAGTTGATTTTTGTGATGGCGAGGATACATGTTTTTTGGTACGATGCGGAAAATCTGGCAGAAAGAAAAAATAAGTGCGGAAATGGTTGAGAGCAGCTTCAACTTTACTGTTATCCTGAACTTGTTTAATGGCATATTCGCGATTAGATCCTTCGCTATCGCTCCGGATGACAAATTTATTTGATGGTACAAAGGCTTCCTCGAGGCTGTCAAACCGTTCATAATGCTGCCTGAAAAAAGATATAAAATACAGCGTATCAATATCATTAAAGGTGCGGTGCTTAAAGTGCAGCAGCTTTTTCAGATCGGGCTCCTGATGGTTAATGATGAAATCATGGGGCGCGCCATCCATTAACATTATAAGTTCCCGGCATTTGTTGATGATGGTAACCCGCTGCCCCCATGCCAGTGTTGCTGCCCAAAAACCCATAATTTCTATGTCCTGCTTTTTTGTGAACATGTGAGGAATGCTCACCGGGTCATTAGCAACAAACTCAGGACGGTTGTATTGGGCAACTTTGGCATCGAGGAAAGACTTGAGATTATCGTTCATGGTAATAGAATCAAGAGCCAAGTATCAAGATACAAGAGTATTGCTTGATCTTAATTCTTGACCCTTATCTCTTGTATCTTTTAAGCCAATGCTTGTTTCAAATCTTCCAGCAAATCTTCAATATCCTCTACGCCTACGCTCAGGCGCAGTAGGTTATCTACCACACCTGCTTTTTCACGCTCGGCTTTAGGGATTGAGCCATGTGTCATGCTTACAGGGTGATTAATTAATGACTCCACACCGCCTAATGACTCGGCCAATGAAAACACTTTAAAAGACGATGCAACACGGTATGTTTCCTGCAAATCGGCACCTTTTAGCACAATAGAGATCATGCCCCCAAAATCGCGCATTTGCTTTTTGGCAACCTCGTGGTTTGGCGAATCAGGGAATCCGGGCCAGTATATTTTTTCAACTTTAGGATGATCTTTTAAGAATTCAGCAACCTGTCTGCCGTTCTCGCAATGAGCTTTCATGCGCAGGTGTAGCGTTTTAATACCACGCAATACCAAAAAGCTATCCATTGGGCCCGGTGTGGCGCCGCAGGCGTTGTAAATAAACCAAAGCCTTTTGTAAAGCTCTTCGTCATTCAGCATCAAAGCACCCATCACCACATCACTATGGCCGCCAATATATTTGGTTACAGAATGCATTACAATATCAGCACCCATATCCATAGGGTTTTGAAGGTACGGCGAAGCAAAGGTGTTATCCACCACAAACAATAAATTGTTAGCCTTGCTTATTTTGCCTACAGCCGCAATATCTACCACTTGCATGGTTGGGTTAGTTGGCGTTTCAATCCAAATCAGCTTGGTTTTATCATTTACATACTCGTTAATAACGTCCGGATTGCTTAGGTCCAAAAAATGGAACTTAATGCCATAATTAGCATATATCTTAGTAAAAATACGGTACGATCCTCCGTAAAGGTCGTTACCGGTAATTACCTCATCGCCGGGAGCAAGCAGCTTCATAACTGCATCGGTTGCACCCATACCGCTTGAAAAAGCCAGTCCGTATTTTGCGTTTTCCAACGCTGCCAAACAATCTTCCAGTGCTTTGCGGGTAGGGTTTGTACCGCGTGAATACTCATATCCCTTGTTATCACCCGGCGATTTTTGCCAATAGGTTGATGTCTGATAAATCGGCGTCATGATAGCGCCCGTTGTTGGATCGGGCTCCTGCCCTGCGTGTATTGCTTTTGTTGCGAATTTCATAATTGGTGAATGGTTGATTGGGTTAAGTGGTGAATGGTTGCCATTCGTTTACCTGACCTCAACCTTTTTATTTTTTAAATATTGAATATACCCATTTATTAATTTCAAACAGCTTTCGTAGTCCGGTTGAAACGAATCTAAAACTTCTTCTGATATAATTTTTTCGTCCAATGCAACAATCAAATGATCCAGCGTTTCGGTTAAAGAACCTCTTGCTATTATACAAAAGCGAATGTTATCCTGATAATGAAAACGGCCATGTCCTTCTGCCAAATTATTACCAATAGAACGGGAAGAACGTATGATCTGGTCCGTCAGTCTAAACTTCTCATCACCTGGAAAGTTCTTTACAAGATCAGAAATTATATTCTAATCTTCCTTGATTGCTTCCAGGTTTCCAAATCTGTAAATGAGGCCATGCTTAGTGATGGTGATCTTTTAATTTATTTAATTTCTAAAAAGTGTATTCAAAGCTAAAAACCACTCACAAATACACCCAATCAACCACTCACTACCCGCTAATACGCTCTTGCAAACAGTACCCTTTGTGTTGACGGTTTACCCGTTAGGATACATTTGCCTTCTTCTTGTTTATTGTTCAAAGGTATACAACGGATTGTAGCCTTAGTTTCATCTTTTATTTTTTGTTCTGTTTCTGGTGTACCATCCCAATGGGCCGATAAAAAGCCTGGCTGCTCATCAAGCATGCGTTTAAATTCATCCCAGGTATCTACTTCTGTAGTGTTCTCCTCGCGGAAAGTAGCAGCTTTTTTATATATGTTCTGCTGAATTTCTTCCAATAAAGCTTCTATATGAGATGCCAGTCCTTCCTGATTAACAGTTTCTTTGGTTTTGGTATCACGGCGGGCCAGTTCAACAGTTCCGTTCTGCATATCGCGGCTACCAATTGCAACACGCAAAGGCACACCTTTAAGCTCGTATTCGGCAAATTTTGCACCAGGGCGGTGGGTATCGCGTTTGTCAAATTTAACTGTAATATCTTTTGAGCGCAGTTCTTTACTTAAACTGTTTACAAAAGTGGTAATGTTCTCCAGTTCTTCGTCATGCTTATATATTGGTACAATTACCACCTGTATTGGTGCCAGTTTTGGTGGCAATACCAAGCCGGCATCATCAGAGTGGGCCATTATTAAAGCACCAATTAAGCGGGTTGATACCCCCCATGAGGTTGCCCAAACAAAATCCTGCACGTTCTCTTTGTTAGTGAATTTTACATCAAAAGCTTTGGCAAAATTTTGCCCTAAAAAGTGAGATGTGCCTGCCTGCAGGGCTTTACCATCCTGCATCAAAGCCTCAATGCAATAGGTATCTAACGCGCCCGCAAAGCGCTCGTTAGGAGTTTTACGGCCTTTTACAACCGGTAGTGCCATCCAGTTTTCGGCAAAATCAGCATAAATATTTAACATTTGCTCAGTTTCTGCTACAGCTTCTTCTGAGGTTGCATGGGCGGTATGCCCTTCCTGCCATAAAAATTCGCTGGTACGCAAAAACAAGCGGGTGCGCATTTCCCAGCGCATAACGTTGGCCCATTGGTTAATTAAAATAGGCAGATCGCGGTACGATTGTATCCACCCTTTATAAGTGTTCCAAATGATGGTTTCTGATGTTGGGCGAATAATTAATTCTTCTTCTAACTTTGCGTCCTCATCCACAACAATATTGCCACTACCATCGTTCTTAAGCCTGTAATGTGTTACAACGGCACATTCTTTAGCGAAGCCCTCCACATGGCTGGCTTCTTTTGAGAAAAAGGATTTTGGTATTAACAACGGAAAATAAGCATTGCTGTGCCCGGTTTCTTTAAACATTTTATCAAGCACGGCTTGTATCTTCTCCCATACAGAATAACCATATGGTTTGATGATCATGCATCCTCTTACCGGCGAATATTCCGCAAGATCGGATTTAATTATTAAGTCGTTAAACCATTGCGAGTAATCTTCGTCTTTACTTATAACACCTTTGCTCATTATACTTTATTTTGGAATAGAATTTGACTTTA
>JAQBNZ010000026.1 GCA_028288285.1 Mucilaginibacter sp. | reverse complement strand
CTAAGTAACCATCGCGCTCAACAGTGTAACGTACCAGTTCTGATCCTGGTGTAATGGTAAACTCGGCCTTTGTTTGTAAATTTTTATCAATAGCCTGTTTAGCAATAGATGCCGAACGGGTAATATCCTCGTATGATGAATTGGTACATGAACCAATCAAACCAACTTCTAATGTAGTAGGCCAGTTGTTTTCGCGTACAGCTGTAGCAAATTTAGATATAGGCCAAGCCAAATCAGGAGTGAACGGACCGTTAACGTGTGGCTCAAGCTCTGATAAGTTAATTTCGATAACCTGATCAAAATATTGCTCAGGGTTAGCATAAACCTCGTCATCGCCGGTTAAATGTTGTTTAACGGCATTGGCAAGCTCAGCAATATCAGCACGTTGTGTACCTTGCAGGTAAGCAGCCATTTTTTCATCGTATCCAAAGATAGAAGTGGTTGCACCAATCTCTGCACCCATGTTACAAATGGTACCTTTACCTGTGGCAGAAAGTGAACGTGCACCTTCACCAAAATATTCAACAATAGCGCCTGTACCACCTTTAACAGTAAGGATACCTGCCACTTTTAAGATAACGTCTTTAGCTGATGTCCAACCAGAAAGTTTACCGGTTAATTTAACACCAATTAGTTTAGGGAATTTAAGCTCCCATGGCAAACCTGCCATAACATCACAAGCATCGGCACCGCCAACACCAATGGCAACCATACCCAAACCACCAGCATTAGGTGTGTGTGAGTCGGTACCAATCATCATACCACCGGGGAAAGCATAGTTCTCTAATACTACCTGGTGAATGATACCCGCGCCGGCTTTCCAGAAACCGATGCCATATTTATCAGATACAGATGCAAGGAAATCATAAACTTCCCTGTTTATATCAACAGCAGTATTTAAATCGGCAACTGCGCCAACTTTAGCCTGTATTAAGTGATCGCAATGTACGGTTGATGGTACAGCCACCTGCGGACGACCAGCCTGCATAAACTGTAACAGCGCCATCTGGGCGGTAGCATCCTGCATAGCCACGCGGTCTGGTGCAAAGTCAACGTAGTCGGTACCGCGTTCAAAAGCACGTTTAGCATCGCCTTCGGTAAGGTGAGCGTATAATATTTTTTCGGTTAAAGTAAGATGTTTACTGGTCGCTTTACGGGCAGCATCCACGCGGGTGCTGTAGCGATCATAAACTTTTTTGATCATGTCTAAATCAAAAGCCATATTGTTTGATTTTTAGTGTAGTAAAAAAGGTCTTATGCAAACCGTTTCCGGCTGTAGCGGCGAATTTACAAAATATAAACATCTATTAAAGTAGGAGGTTTGTACAATTGTTATTTGGATATGTTCTAAATAATTACTTGTAGTCAATTGCTAAGTTAACCGGTTGTATTAACTGTTTACTGCAAACTGCCTACTGTCCTTTACTTACCTCAATTATCTTGTCATTACCTCCATTACTTGTTATAATATAAACTTTGCCATCCGGCGATATAGCAACATCGCGCATGCGGCCATAAGCGTTTTTGTAAAAAGTATTTACAACTTCAACCTTATCGCCTGTAGTATTTAGCTTTATCTGCAACAGCTCTGAATCTTTTAGCACGGCCAGCAGCAAGGAGTTTTTCCATTGTGGAATAGCATCATTATTATAATAATCAATACCTGATGGGGCAATGGTTGGTGTCCAGACAAAAATGGGTTCAACTACATTGTTTGCGATACAAAATGCGATTTCGGTAGAGGTGTTGCAAAATCCCTCAACATTTGGCCACCCAAAATTACGACCTTTTTGTATTATGTTGATCTCATCGTTAGTACTGGCCCCATGTTCTGAGCTGTAAAGACGGTCTTTCACAAATACCAAACCTTGCGGGTTACGGTGACCATAACTCCAAAGCGGACTACCAGCTATCGGATTATCTGCCGGAATGGTGCCATCTAAATTGATACGTTGAATTTTACCTGCGAAATTGTTTTTGTCCTGAGCCCTTGATGATACCGAAGCATCGCCGCTGGTAATGTATAGCTTTTTATCCGGTGATATTGCCAGGCGCGTGCCGTTGTGGATACTGGATGCCGGAATGTTATCCAGCAAAACCTGAGGGTTAGTAAGCGTTGTGCCGTTATAGGTTAACTTCACTACTTTTTTGATATAAGCCCCGTTCTTAACATAATTGTAGGCTACAAACACCTCTGGAGTAGTGCTAAAATCTGGATGCAGCACCATGCCCAGCAGCCCGCCTTCGCCCTGCGATACAACCTCGCTAATGTTTAACAAAGGTGTAACAGCCCCGGTTGCAGGATCAACCCTGCTAATTTTACCGCCGCGTTCGGTTATCCATAGCTTATTGTCTGGCCCCCACAAAATTTCCCAGGGATAATTTAAATTTTGAGTAAGCACTTTGTCGATAAGTGTTACCTCTGTTTGGGTATTGTTAGATATACTTGAGCCTTTTTTGCAGGTAATAAAAACTACCACACTGAATATAGCGGCAAAAATTGTCCATGTTTTCATGAGCTAAGTTTTTAAGCAAGCGGGGGATAACTATTAAACAGGAAAGAAGTAGAATTGTTGCAGAAGAATACTGGATTAAGTTTGCTGATTATTGCCAGTAACTTAGCCAGCAAAAAATTCAGTTTCCTTTCAGGGGGTTAACGCGTTAAAGCTATAACCTTCTTTACTCCAAAATTCTAAAGCGTGTGGTAAAACATATTCCAACCTATCAAAAGCTTTTAGGCTATCATGGAACACAACAATAGAACCAGCTTTGGTATGCTTTAGCACGTTCTTCAAACAAGCTTCCGGAGATAGGTTAATGTCAAAGTCGCCGCTTAATACATCCCACATAATAATTTTAAGATTGGGGCAGGCCTTTTTTAATAGTTTTATCTGTGCCCTTTTAATACGTCCGTATGGAGGGCGAAACAGAGTTGTATTCAGTAATTTATCAGCCTGCAAAAAATTATTAAGGTAAATCTGGTTGTTTGTAATCCACCCTTTTAAATGATTAAAAGTGTGATTACCAATAGAGTGACCACCAGCTTTTACCTGCTCAAAAATATCAGTATGTTTACTTACATTATCGCCAATACAAAAAAAAGTAGCCTTTGCATTATGCTTCTTTAAAATATTTAATACAAAAGGTGTAACAATGGGTATAGGGCCGTCGTCAAAAGTCAAATAAATGCAACGGGTAGCCGGCCTGGCGTTCCATATTAAATTAGGATACAGCTTTTTAAGCAGCCAGGGCGTTTTTACAAGGTACATGCATTAAAGGAGTTAAAATGTTTCATTTATATTAAAAAAATAAAGCTTGCAAAGTAATTACCAGTTACTTAGATTAGAATTGTATACCAACTTATCATGAAACTAAATTTATCAAAATCAAAAGTAACCATTGCTTGCTTTATATTATTTTCAATTTTTAATTTAAATGCACAGGCGCAAGAAGTAATAACACTGCAAAAAGCTATTGATTTTACGCTTGAGCGCAATTTAACCATTAAGCAGTCGCAATTTACTGAGGCACTTACTGATCAGGACCTAAAGCAATCCAGGTATAACCTGTTGCCAAACTTAACAGCAGGTCCGCAGGCGTCATTCAATTTCGGTCGTAATATTGACCCATCAACCAACCAGTTTACCAATCAGCGTATATTTGCCTTAAGTGGTAATTTAAGTACACAGGTAACGCTTTTTCAAGGTGGCCAGTTACGCAATCAAATAATTGCTAACAGACTACAATTGGATGCTGATCGTAGTAGTACTGCTAAAGTAAAAAACGATTTAATACTGAATGTAGTTACTACATATTTAAGTGTATTAACCAATCAAGACCTGGTTGCCGCAGCTTTACAGCAAATTAATATTGCTAAAATAACGCTGGATAGAGCACAAAAAAGCTATGATGTAGGTAACCAAACTCTTGCAGATCTGTCACAGGCAAAAGCGCAGTTGTCAACTGCCGATCTTAATTATACAACTGCAGAAAATCAATTTGAGTTATCTATTTTGACTCTAAAGCAATATATGGAGATGCCACCATCTACAAGTATAGCTGTTGAAAAGCCAGACATTAGTAAGTTAAGTGATGTGAGCACAGTATTTGATCCTGAGGGGGTATTGAAAACGGCACTATCTGTTAACCCGGATATCAGCCTTGCCGAAGCCCGCCAGAAAGTTGCTGCTCAAAGAATTAAAATAGCAAGGGGTAATTACTACCCAAGCATTGTACTGTTTGGCCAGGCTGGTTCAAATTATTCTGATGCGCGTAAATTACCGGGCCCAATTACACCTACCGGCAAATTGGATACCGTTGGCTTTGTGCAAAACTCTGGAAATGCCGTTGTTGTACCTAATTTTACTCAAAGCGTGGCTAAGTATCCAATTGGCAAGCAACTAAGCGATAACTTTAACCAAAGCGTTGGTGTTAGCCTGCAGATACCCATATTTGGCCGTTTTGCAGCACGCACATCGGTACGTAAGGCAAAAATATCTTTTGAAAATGCCGAAGTAACCGCACAATTGGCCCGTACTAATTTGGGTAAAATAATATACCAGGCAGTATGGGATGTTAGAGCTGCCGACAAAAAATATCAGTCTACACAGCAAACCTATCAGGCCAATAAAGAGGCCTTTAATGTAATACAGCAAAGGTATAATGTAGGTTTGGTGAACTCGCTTGATTATAACACCTCATTAACAAACCTTAACAAATCGCAATTTGATTTGATACAGGCTAAATATGAAGTTGTGTTCAGAAGCAAAATAATTGATTACTATCTCGGAAACCCTATTAAACTTTAAACATATAATCCTGAAACAAAATCATGGGAAAAACTACTAAATATATTTTGATAAGCCTTGGCGCTTTAATTGTAATACTAATTATAGCCAAAGCAACCGGTATAATAGGCAAACCAAAGTTAACGCAGGTGGCTATTGAAAAAGCTGAAAACCGTGACATAAACGAAACCGTATCTGCCAGTGGAAAAATTAAACCTCACGTTGAAGTGAAAATAAGTCCTGAGGTATCAGGTGAGGTGGTTGAATTACCTATTAAAGAAGGTGATGTAGTTAAAAAAGGCCAGCTGCTTTGTAAGATCCGTCCTGATATACTAAGATCAGGCTATGACCGTGCAGTGGCGTCATACAATACACAAAGGGCAAGCGTAGGTAATTCATCGCAAATGCTAAAACAATCTGAAGCTACTTTTGCTAATCAGTCATCAATATATAAACGCAGCAAAGAGCTTTTTGATAAAAAAGTACTAACCGTAGCCGAGTTTGAGCAGGCAAAAGCAAACTATGAAGGTGCAAAGGCATCGCTTGAAGCTGCAAAGCAAAATGTAATAGGTTCAAACTACGGTTTAGCCCAGTCATCAGCATCGGTTAAAGAAGCACAGGATAACCTGGCCAAAACAACCATTTATGCACCGGTTGATGGTGTGGTATCAAAGTTATCAATTCAAAAAGGCGAACGTGTTTTGGGTACACAGCAATTTGCCGGTACCGAGATCATGACCATATCTGATCTAAGCAAAATGGATGTAAATGTTGATGTGAACGAAAATGACATTAACCGGATTGGCATAGGTAATAAAGCTACAATTGAGATTGATGCCTTTTTAGGTAAAAAATTTGAAGGGGAGGTTATTGAAATAGGTAGCTCGGCCAATGTGGTAGGTACCAATGCAGATCAGGTAACTAATTTTACTGTTAAAGTACGCATCACAGCCCAGTCATATATTGATCTGTTAAAAAAGAACGCGGAGAACCATTCGCCATTCCGCCCGGGATTGACAGCTACTGTTGATATACAAACCAGCCATGTAAATGCTTTGTCGGTGCCTATACAATCAGTAACCACCCGCGACGAGAAAAAACCTCCTGTTGCAAGTAAGTCAAAGGATACAGATGATAAAAAGGCTACTGCAAGCACACCTCCATCAAAAGAGTATGTGTTTGTTTACTCGGCAGGTAAGGTTAAACAAGTTGCAGTTACCACCGGTATACAGGATGATACCTACATACAGATATTAAGCGGCTTAAAAAGCGGCGAAGAAGTGGTAGCGGCACCATTTGCAGCCATTTCAAAAACTTTGAAAGATGCTATGGTGGTTGAGAAGGTAGATAAATCAAAACTATTTACCGGCGACGCTAAGAAAGACTAATCTTTCTTAAGAAAAGAAAGATTTAAGGACGAAGGACAAAAGATAAAGGAAGTGTGGTTTAGCATACTTCCTTTATCTTTTGTCCTTTCTCTTGTTCAAGCTTGTCTTTTCTCCATAAAATTTCATTAATTTGTTGTGCCGGTAAAACCAATTTACCGGCTGTACACTTTACTTATTAATGCTTAAGCAAATCAAAAAAATTACTGTTGTTGGCGGCGGAAGCTGGGCTACTGCAAATATTAAGATGCTTACCGATAATGCCATCGAAAAAGAAATTTTTTGGTGGATGCGGAATGCAGAATCGGTTGAACATATAAAAAAATTTGGGCATAATCCCAACTATTTAAGTTCTGTTGAAATAAAAGTTCCGGGGCAAAACATCTCCTCTGATCTTAAATCACTCATACAGGTATCTGATTGTATACTACTTAATGTACCGGCCGCCTTTTTAAAAGAAGCGCTAAACGGTATTACACCGGATGACCTGGCTGG
This sequence comes from Mucilaginibacter sp., assembly GCA_028288285.1. GTDB lineage: Bacteria > Bacteroidota > Bacteroidia > Sphingobacteriales > Sphingobacteriaceae > Mucilaginibacter. The sequence continues at coordinate 8,593 of JAQBNZ010000026.1, read as the reverse complement.
TAAAAAAATAATATCGGCCATAAAAGGCATTGTGCCTGATGAGAACCTTATTATAGGTGAATTCCTGAACCAGAAGTATAATGTTCCGTTTGACAATTTTTTAGTAATAAGCGGCCCCTGCCATGCCGAAGAGGTAGCGTTAGAGAAGTTATCTTACCTCACCATAGCATCACAAAATAATGCGTTGGCTACCGAGTTTGCCGGCATGTTGAACACCCGTTATATTAAAACCATTGTATCTGATGATATTTACGGAACCGAGTATGGTGCCGTGCTTAAAAACGTGTATGCCATTGCCAGTGGTATTTGCCACGGTGTTGGTTATGGTGATAATTTCCAGTCGGTGTTAATATCAAATGCTATACGCGAACTGGATAGGTTTGTAGCATCTGTACACCCTATTGACAGAGATATAAAAGAATCTGCCTACCTGGGCGATCTGTTGGTTACTGCCTATTCGCAGTTTAGCCGTAACCGTACTTTTGGTAATATGATAGGAAAGGGCTATACCGTAACATCGGCACAATTGGAAATGAATATGGTTGCTGAAGGATATTATGCAGTAAATTGCCTACACCAGGTTAACAGACAATACAAAGTAGAAATGCCTATTTGTGAGGCTGTTTACGCTATTTTATACAAAAAAAGCAGTCCTGCTACTGAAATGCGTAAACTGGCAGAGAAATTGAGCTAACTAAATAAGTTAACTTAATTTAAGATACTCCTATGAAATGTATATTCAAAACAGCATTGTTTGCTGCGAGTTTATTTGTGGCATCAACCAGCTTGGCACAAACTCACAAAGATTCAACCCTGAGCCATAAAATTAGCAAAGGCGCTAAAAAAGGGTGGAAAGCAACAGAAAAAACAGCCTCAAAGGTTGGTAATAAAACTGCAGAGATAGCATCAAAAGGTGCATCAGCGGTAGCCGATAAAAAATTTGAAGGCAAAGTTGCGCCAAACGGCGAGACCGTATATATTGATAAAAACTCTTATTATTATTACGTAAATAGTAAGGGCAGGCATATTTATATAAAGAAAACCGAATTGGTTGAAAAACCAATAAAATAAGTTTAATTATGGCATCTGTTATTTGTTTAGCAGGTGCTTTTTTCCTTTATCCTATCATGAAAACCTATCCGTTAATATTCTTATACTTTGCCGGTGCGTTAATACTACTAAATATTTCATGTGGTAAAAAACAGACAAACCCTAAATTAGAAGGTACCTGGAAATCAAAAGATGGCGAAACCACATTAAAAATTACCAGCAAACAATTTACACTTGATAATGAATCGCCGGTACCCGAAGATTATTTTTTGAAGGGAGATACTATTTTTACCTCCTTTGAAGGTAACCAGCCTTACACCAAATTTGTTATACAAAAGCTGAATGACCATGAGTTAAGCCTGATGTTTCCTGATTCAGTGGCTGTAGAATTTGGTCGTTAAAACAAAAACCTCCCGGATGCTAAAGCAAACGAGAGGTCTTGTAAACAAAACTAAACTAAACTTATGCTTCCGTTAACTACTCGGAAGCTCCTATGAAAAACTAACTAAATTAGAATCTTCTACGGCGTTCTGGACGATCTTCGCGGGGTTTGCCAGAGAAATCACGGAAACCACCACCGCCGCCACCGGCGCTCTTGTTCCTGTCTCTGTTAAAACCGCCTTCGCGTCTTTCACCACCACTATTTCTATCACGGTTGTAACCGCCGCCGCCTTCGCGTCTTTGATAACCACCTTCACGTCTTTCACCACCGCCACTACGGCTGGTGCTTGTACCTTCGCCAGATATTTCTATCCTAACTTCGCGGCCTTTAAATTCAACGCCTTTAAAGTTGTTCATTACCTGGTCAACATCGCCGTTGTTTACTTCAAAGAATGAATAAACACCTTTAACATCAATTTTACCAACAGTACGGCCGCTTATTTTAGAGTTGTTGCAAATGTAACCCAGCAAATCGCCGCGGTTAAATTCATCAACAGAACCTAAATTGATAAACAAACGTGTATATTCTGATTTGCCACCTGCGTCACGCATACCGCGTTCGCCTCTTTCGCCTTCGCGACGGAAATCATCTGCAGGTGCGTTAAGGTCAGGAGCATTACTGTAATAATCTAAAAAGCGGTTAAACTCTAATGATGCAAAACGTTTAATAACCTCTTCTTTATCAAGATCTTTAAACTCATCCATAATACGAGGGATGTATTGCTCAATTTGAGCTTCGTTAACTACTACTTTATGTACTTTATGTACAAGAGCAAATAATTGTTTTTCGCAAACATCAAAGCCTGTAGGAATTTCACCTTTTACAAATTTCTTACCTATAGTACGTTCAATCTGACGGATTTTGCCAAGTTCTTTGCTGTTAATTATAGCGATAGATACACCTGTTTTACCTGCACGTGCTGTACGGCCGCTACGGTGGGTGTAATTTTCTATCTCATCAGGTAAAGAGTAGTTAATAACGTGTGTAACATCATTAACATCAATACCACGTGCGGCAACATCAGTAGCAATTAATAATTGCAGGCTGCGTTCGCGGTAACGTTTCATTACCTTATCGCGTTGTTGTTGTGAAAGGTCACCATGTAAAGAATCGGCATTGTAGCCATCTTTTATCAGTGATTCAGCAATTTCCTGAGTTTCAATTTTGGTACGGCAAAATACTATACCAAAAATTTCGGGATTGTTATCAACAATGCGTTTAAATGCGGCATATTTATCACGGGCACGAACAACATAGTATTCGTGATCGATGTTAACATTACCTGTGTTTTTTTCGCCCATGGTTAGTTCGAAAGGATCGGTCATGTATTTTTTCGCGATCCTTCTAACTTCAGAAGGCATAGTGGCTGAGAACAGCCATGTTTTTTTCTCGTCCGGAGTGGTAGATAAGATACTGTCAATGTCTTCCTGGAAGCCCATGTTGAGCATCTCATCAGCCTCGTCCAAAACTACAAACTTAACCTGCGAAAAATCAATCGCTTTACGGTTAATAATGTCCAGCATACGGCCCGGTGTAGCAACAACAATTTGCACACCACGCTTTATCTGGCGTAATTGGTCTTGAATACTTGCACCACCATAAACGGCAACAACGTTAACGTTGTTCATTTTTTTGGCGTAGTTCTTAATGTCGTTCGTGATTTGTAAACAAAGTTCACGTGTTGGACATAAAACAAGTGCCTGCGGATGATTTTCTTCGAAATCAAGCAGTTCTAATAACGGCAGTCCAAAAGCAGCTGTTTTACCGGTCCCTGTTTGGGCTAATCCGACAAAATCGTTGCTGCCTGTTAACAATACCGGAATTGACTGTTCCTGGATTGGCGTAGGGTTTTCGAACCCTAACTCAGAGATGGCATTAACAATATCATGACGGATTCCCAGTTGAATAAATGGGTTCATGAATTTAAATAACGAATTTGGCTACATCGCCAAATCGGCCGCAAAGGTAAGGCTAATATTTTACATTTCAAAGTGAGGTTTTATATATAATACAAGTGCCTGCTATTTGCTTTTTTGTAATTGTATTATGATTTTTTTGACAAATTTTTTATTTTGTCAAAAAAACCTATTTTTGCATCCATAAAAATGAATTAATGCAAACCAGTAACCCTGTAAAGGAAGACATTATCCAGCAGCAGATATTACGTGCAGCAATACGGTTGTATAGAAAATTTGGCCCTGCGAAGGTAACAATGGATGAGGTTGCCCACGCCACCGGCCGCAGCCGTACTTCACTTTATTATTATTACAAAAACAGGGAAGAAATTTTTCAGGCTGTACTGGACACCATTGTTGATGATGTGATAATGGAAATAAGGCGAGATGTGGACAACGCTGGAACTATTCATGAAAAGATAAATGCCTTATGCTTGGCCAAGATCACGACTTCTGATAATTGGCGTAACGTATTTAAAGCGATGTGGGCGTCTATGAATGCGGAAGAAAAAACAAAACACACTAAAATAATGGGCATCCTGCATAGTAAGTTGGTTTACAACGAAGGCCTTATCATCCAGGAAATATTAACCGATAGCATCAACAAAAAAGAGATTAGGCCTATAACCCATGCAGAGCAGGATATGCTGGGGTTTATCCTTTCCAGCAGTATACGTGGTTTGCGAAATGAGATCTATGAAAAGAATGACCCGCATGATTTGAAGGACGCGCTGCGCCTGTTGGCGGACATTGTTACCAAATGGGCTAAATAATATTTTTTTAACACAAATTCGACATTTTTATTTTTTTTGTCCAATAACTATAAATGAAAAAGATCAGTGAGTTCAATTTATTCAGAGCATTCCGAAGCACCAATTACAGCCTGTACTTTATAGGCAGGGCAGTTTCGCAGTTTGGCACCTGGATGCAACGTACCGCGGTGGTGTGGGTTGTATATTCCATAACCCACTCTGCATTTTTACTCGGCCTTACCGTTTTTGCCGAAACATTTCCATCATTCCTTTTTTCCATACTCGGTGGTGTAGCTGCTGATCGTTATGATCGTTACAAAGTGATCAAAATAACCCAGATCGCCTCCATGATACAAGCTGTTGTATTGGCGCTGCTCATTATTTATGGGCATACACTTGTGTGGGCTATTATTGGATTGAGTGTTATACTCGGCATTATTAATGCCTTTGACGTACCCGCCAGACAGGCTTTAGTTAATGAAGTTGTTGCAGATAAGGCCGATCTTCCGAATGCGCTGGCGCTTACTACCGCTACTGCAAACCTTGCCCAGTTGCTTGGTCCGGCGTTATCGGGTATTGTGCTTAGTTTATTTGGTGCCGGGGTGTGTTTCTTTATAAACGCGGCAACTTTTGGGGCTGTTATACTTTCCTTAGTATTTATGAAATTGCCTGCATACGTGCCTAAGAAAGCTGATAAAAAAATAATAGAAGAATTTGTTGAAGGCTTCGCCTACCTTACTAAGAAACCGGATATTGGGTTGATGGTGTTGATGCTGGCATTTGTTAGTTTGTTGATTCTTCCCTATAATACGTTGATCCCGATATTTGCTAAAATTGTTTTTAAGGGTGATGCCTCTACATTTGGATACATTAATAGCTGTGTGGGTATTGGGGCAGTAACCGGTACTATTTTTCTGGCTTCGCGCAAAGCCGGCACTAACCTTAAAAAAATCCTTTTCATTTCTACCATCATCACAGCTATTGGCCTAATCGGTTTTTCGCAGATCAAAAATTTCCCGCTTGCTATGATCTTTGTCGCCTTAATAGGCTTTGGCGCTATGGCCCAGTTTACTATAAGTAATATCACGGTTCAATCTAAATCAGACGCGCATATGCGGGGCCGTGCAATAAGCATATTGTTAATGGCCATTTTTGGCATGATGCCTATAGGCAGCTTACTTATTGGTGGTATATCCCAACAAATTGGCGCTCCTAATACCCTGCTTTTCCAGGGAATAATCGCCATTATTATTGCTGCCATATTTTTTAAATTTTTAAGCAACAATCATTTCAATAAAAAAAATGCGGAAAAAGTAAAAATGACAGAAGATTTATCGGCTATAGAAAATTAATAAAATAGTATTCATAAAATAACAGCATTAATTATTTAAAACATCTTTATTATGCAATGGTATCATTATTTCAGCGGCTTTTGGGCCGGTATGTTTTTAGCAAACTTTGTACCCCATTTTGTTAAGGGAATTTGCGGCGATGCATTCCCAACTCCTTTCGCAAAGCCTCCGGGCAAAGGCTTGTCTTCTCCAATGATAAATGCATTATGGGCACTGTTAAATTTAGCAGTAGGCTACCTGCTTTTTCAATTTAGTAAGGTTTCTACTGCTGATAATCTTTCAGTAATTATATTTTTTGTAGGGATTGTGTGCATGAGTATAATGCTTGCAAAAAACTTTGTAAATAAGGACAAGGCTTAACATCAAAAATCTAAAATTAAAAAAATCATGGAACAGAACACGCAAAACACAGCCCTTTTAGTAATGGATATGCAGGTTGGGATTTTACCGAGGATACCTGATGCATCCGGACTTTTGAGCAGAGTAGCCAAGGCCATAGCAAATGCCCGCGCCAAAAAAATACATGTTATATATGTAACAGTAGGTTTTAGAGCTGGTGCGCCCGAGGTAAGTGCAAACAATAAAGGATTTTCTGCATCCAAAGCAATTTTTGCTGATACAGACATGGACGAATTTATGAGAGTAGATCCGGCCATAGCACCGCTTGAAGGTGAAATAACTGTTGCAAAGCGTCGCGTAAGTGCATTTACCGGCGGCGATCTTGAGGTTGTTTTGCGGGCATTTGGCATTCAGCATATTGTACTTACCGGCGTGGCAACCAGTGGTGTCGTGTTATCTACCTTACGTGAAGCTGCTGATAAAGATTACCGCATATCCGTAATAGCCGATTGCTGTGCTGACATGGATGAAGAAGTACATCGCGTGCTGACTACTAAAATCTTTCCTCGGCAGGCAGATGTGCTTTCGTTAGAAGAATGGGTTAAACTATAATCGTCCCATTCCAACCCTTCTCCACTAGAGAACGGCTTAAAAATCCTACTAATACAATATTTGTTTAGAACCCTCTCCTTTGGAGAGGGTAGGGTAAGGTTTCTACCTTAACCTATCAGCAGATTTTATTAGCTTTTCATCCCTTTGAATCCCTTTTATAGCCAATAAAAGTAATAAAATAGCAACAGGACACAGGAACATTCCAATACCAAAATTATTAACCTGAAGTGTTACATCGCCCACTATAGCCTTAGAGCTTTGGGCTATCCAGAAACTGTAACCTATAACTAACAATATAGCGCTGTAGCAAAATGCTATTTGCTGCTTGCGGTTTTTATAAAGAAAAAGGACTATCAGCGGAATAATACCTGCAATACCGGTAACCGCCGTTAGCGCTACAAAATGATCAATATGTGCTTGCTGCCCGTTAACATCCTGATAAGTACCGGTCACCATAATGGTTGTAGGTTTATTATCTACATAAACATTATGCACCAATGGAAACAGGAAAAGTGCGAATATGGCCAATGAAGCTAAAAAAAGATATATGCTTTGTATACGTTGTAACATGATTGTTTTTATTGATAAGCAAATATAGAATTGTTTGGCTAATTTGTAAGCGTGCATCATTTACAGTTTATTAACTTTGCCCCGTGACTACGCAACGCTTTTTTATTGAACTTTCATACGATGGCACTAATTATCACGGCTGGCAATTACAGCCCAATGCTATTGGGGTGCAGGAGGTTTTAAACAAAGCATTAAGCACTATTCTGCGCCAGCCTATTGAAACCCTCGGCTGCGGCCGTACTGATACCGGCGTACATGCCAAACAATTCTTCGCACATTTTACCCCCCAACCTCCGCTAATTAGCGGAGGAGCTATTAAAATTGATAATAGCTTAATAAGAAGCCTCAATTCCGTTTTGCCACATGACATTGCTGCAAAACGCATATTTCCTGTAGCGCCCGATGCCCATGCAAGGTTTGATGCCACGCTACGATCATACGAATACCATATCCATTTTAATAAAGACCCTTTTAAACATGGCTATTCGTGGTTGCTGCGCGATGAACCTGATATTGAGCTGATGAACCAGGCAGCCGCTATTATTATGGAATATATTGATTTTAGCTGTTTCAGTAAATCAAACACACAGGTAAAAACAAATAACTGCAAAATCTCAAAAGCTGAATGGGTAAAAACTGATAGCGGCATTGTATTCCACATCTCTGCCGATCGGTTTCTCCGCAATATGGTACGTGCCATAGTTGGCACCCTGATACAAGTTGGCCGCCACGAAATAGAACCGGGAGATGTGCACGCTATCATCCGCAGTAAAAACCGCAGCAACGCGGGTGTATCGGTACCGGCATGCGGCTTGTATTTAACTGAAGTTTTTTATTAGTATTAACTCGCAAGTATCAGGTATCAAGACTTTTTTTATGCGATATTTGCATCCTGTATAGCTACTTGATACTATCTACTAAATACTAAAAATGGCACAGGTTACCGGGAAAGCACTTGATTGGAAATTGTTGGGGCGGGTTATGCACTATGTTAAACCCTACAACAAAACGTTTGTAATAGCAGTTTTCCTAACCGTTTTTTTAGCTGGCATTGCTATTATCCAGCCTATACTTATCCAAAAAACACTCGACGATTACATCCTAAAAGATAATTACAAAGGTTTGGTTTTTATGGTTGAGCTGATGATTGCACAACTAATTATCCAAACAGTTGCCCAATATTATCAAACTTTTATTACCAATTGGCTTGGCGAATCTGTGATACGCGATCTGCGGATCGATATTTTTAATCATATCACCAGTCTGCGTTTAAAATATTTCGACCGTACACCTATTGGTGTGCTTATCACCCGCACCGTATCCGACCTGGAAACCATTGCCGATATTTTTTCTGAAGGACTAATCTCCATTATGGGTGATATGCTACTGGTACTTGTAGTTATTGGCTATATGCTTTTTATAGATTGGAAACTGGCGTTGATAACATTAATCCCGATGCCTTTTCTTTTTGCATCAACTTATGTATTTAAAGAGGCCATAAAATCCTCTTTTCAGGAAGTG
>JAQBNZ010000179.1 GCA_028288285.1 Mucilaginibacter sp. | reverse complement strand
ATGGCCACCATGGCAGGCTTATTTTTTGTGCCGAAACCAGAAGTGTTTTTTTCATCAACCACAACGCTGCCGCTGAAAATATAGCCCAGCTTATCAGGATATAAAGCTATCGGCATTTGCTTCCAGTGAATCATATCTTTACTCACCGCATGCCCCCAGTGCATAGGCCCCCATACGGTAGCCTTGGGGTAATACTGAAAAAATAAATGATAAGTACCTTTATAAAATACCATCCCGTTAGGGTCGTTCGTCCACTTAGCTTCCGGCGAAAAGTGCACCTGCAGTCGGTAAGGCTCATGGTATAATTTAGTTGGTGCCTGTGCATTAACAGTTAGAGCAGACAACGCAATGAAGCCTGTTAGTAATCCCTTCTTTAAATTCATGGATGGCGGTTTATACAGTAATATTACGGCTTTAACAGTTAAACAACAAATAGGATTTAATTAATTGGTCGAGGTGATTTGCATACCGTCTCCAAGATAGAAACCGCTATAAAGGATATGAAAAAGACACGGATAGATACGGATATGTATCAATAATATGCAATTATTTGCATTATCCGGCTGGTTACAGCATCTGGTTAAACTCAAGCCGTTCACCATCGGGGCCAGTTATGTTAAAGTACTTACAACCCCTATTCCAGAAGTTTAAAAACACCGGCTCCGATTCTATAATGTTTAGTCCTGCTTCTTTTAAAGTGGTATAAGCGGCATCAATATCCGGCACATCAAAAGCAATATGATCTATATGTCCATTCTTTCGTGAACGGATCTCGGTAAGGTCTTTTTCGGGTAGTTGATAAAGTTCAATAACCATGTCGCCGCGTTTCATCATAATGCAGGTGCCGCGTTCACCCGCCGGACCAAAACCGGCTTCCATTACATTTGCAAAACCAAGTCGCATGTAAAATGCCTGCGAGTTTTGAATGTTAGTTACCGGTATACCAATGTGCTGGATGCCAGTGATGTTTATATTGATGGGGTTTTGCATAGCATATTAATATATGTGGTATAACACCGACCCCGGGCCAAATGTTGTTGCTTTAAGCTGAAAGCTTAAGTTATTTTAGGTCGAAGTTTATAAAATTTGACCAGTGAGAATTTTCAACAGTAAACAAAAAAACTTGTTTTATCCTTCCCAATTTAGGTAGGCCCCTCCTCTTCCTTGCCCACCCCCATAAGAGTTGGTCCCTTTTCGCCCGCCGCCAATGAAAAAACCTGCTTTTATACCAAGATAGCCAGCTTTGTTCGGCAGAAAATTATAGTCTCCAGACATTCGGAAATGTCCCCATTCAAAGCCTACTGCGGGGAATGCGCCAATTTTAGATTTTTGAAGGGTAGCATTAACCGTATTGTTAGTGCTGATTACCTGTATTGACGATTGCGTAAAAATACCTGCTCCGCCACCAATGAACGGCCTGAAATTGCCGTTTGACAGATAATACTCGCCAGTTAGACAGTAAGAATCTAATGCCGCAATTTTAAAATCTGAAAATGAATAGTTACCAGTTGTATTAGCTATTGAATATGCCAGCAAAGCAGATTCAACCCGTAAACCTACCGCAAATTCATCGGTCACACGATAATGGGGATGGAAGGTAAAAGAAATCCCACCTGATGTACTGTTAGAAGGACTTGCAGGTGAGGCATAGCCCATACTAAGGTCGAATTTAAAAGCGCGAAAGTTTCCTGACTGGCTTTGAGCATTAAATATAATTATAGCAAGAACTATAATAGTTAGTAAATATTTCTTCATGATAAGGTTTAGGTTCTAAAGGTTGTAAAAATAACAAACTTCATGAAAGTAGAACTATAAACCGTTGAAAATCATTTCATTCTTAAATGTGACATGGTAAACGCTATGCAGAGGTGCATTAAATACTTAAGCTACGCCCTTGTTGGTGTTGTCACCAACAAGCCGCCATGCCTTTAGGTAATCGTAAAGCTGTTGGTGACAACACCAACAGCGGCGCAGTGAAGGAAATAATCTTGACACTCCAACAACGGCACAGTTACACACTTTGATCAATAGGCGCATATGGAATACTTTTGATCTTTTTAGCCACAATTTTGCAACCTTCATAAGCAGTTGTATATCCCATTCTGTCTGATTCAATTTCATATAATTTTAGAGCAATTTCTTCAGCACTTGCACCCTTAATTTTCAAGCTAAATATTGATGGAACATAACTTTCATACTCATCTCGTGAACCCTCATTATCTTTCATATTTATTGGATCCCAATCTTGCCACAATATCTCATCAATAGCCTTGAACAATTTTATTTGTTCTGGGGTTAGGTTGTTTTTTCTACCCACTACATCACCCTCACCTTCAAATAACTTGGATAGGTTTTTGAGCTATACACCCTGTGAGTTGCCTTCTTAAAGTCGGTGTCTTTGGCTTTCATAATATCCTGAAACTGCTGTGTATTCCTGTCTATCAGCGGGAACCAGGTGCTTTGAATTTGTACCATTATGCGGTGGCCTTTTTTAAAGGTGTGCAACACATCCTGCAGTTCAAAATTAACCGGGGTTACCTTGCCGGGTACAAATGCCTCTGGCTTATCAAAACCATTACGGAACTTGCCACGCATGGCTTCGCTCCCTACCATTTGCTCGTATCCTGCCATGCTTACATCTTTACCGGTAAACTTATTGGCAGTAGCGGTATCCGGGTAAACATCAAGCACTTTTACTACCCAGTCGGCATCGGTACCTGTAGTGCTTACTTTTAGGTTAGCCCAAATGTTTCCGGCAATGGTAATGTCCTTATCAAGCACATCGGTTTTATAGGTTAGTACATCGGCACGTTTCTCGGCAAAGCGTTGGTCGGCGGTCATGTACTCGCGCTGCATATCGTTATCAAGTCCGGCAATAAACGGAACGGGGTTCATTGGGTCTGATACAAACTCTTTATAATCATCTTTTGCAGCAGCAGGCGCGGTGAATGATAGTTTACCGCCCGGCAATAGGTAAAGGTTTTTCTCTTCGGCCTCTTTTGGCGGCCAGATGTTGTAGGTTTTCCATTGGTTAACGCCGGTCTCAAAGGTTGATACCTTCGGCATATCAAGCGGTGTACCTTTTAAATAATGACTAAAAAATGCAAACTCTATTTTCTCCCGGTAAAACGGACCGGTTGGGCCACCAAAACTCACATCGCCTAAATGGTCGCCGGTACCACGCGCCCAGCCGCCATGCACCCATGGGCCCATAGCAAAGTAAACTGATGTTGTCGGATTTTTTTGAGCCAGTACTTTATAGGTGTTTATGGCGCCGTATAGGTCTTCAGCATCATACCACCCGCCGGTAACCAGCGTAGCAGTTTTAATATCATGCAGGTGAGGGAGCACATTACGGTCCTTCCAGTGCCGATCATAATTAGGATGATCCATCATCTCGTTCCATAAGCGGATGGTATCTTTATAGTACTTAACATTTGAATTGCGCATGCTGCCCATATCCATAAAAAATTTGTAGCCATCGTCAGTACCCATATTAAAACCTTTTGCCCTGCGCTGGGTTGGTTTATCATCCTGCCGGTTAGTAAAGCCCGGGTAAAAACCAAAATTAGCTACCAGCATAAAAGCACCGTTATGGAAAGCATCATCACGATACAGATCGGCAATGGGTGCCTGCGGCGATGCTGCAACTAACGCCGGGTGGCGGCTCAATAAAGCTGTTGTAGTATAAAAGCCGGGATAAGATATGCCCCACACCCCCACTTTTCCGTTGTTGTTAGGTAGGTTTTTTAGGAGCCAGTCTATAGTATCATAGGTATCAGTTCCTTCATCAACATCCTTTTTGCTTTTGTGGACTTCCAGCTCTGGGGTCATTTCTTCAAAAATGCCTTCACTCATCCAGCGGCCACGCACATCCTGATAAACAAAAATGAATCCATCATGCAAAAACTGCGGCGACGGGCCAAGGCTACCTTTAAATTTATCCACGCCATACGGGGCCACACTGTAGCAAGTGCGATCCATCATGACAGGATATTTCTTGCTTTGATCTTTAGGCACATATACCGATGTGAACAGTTTTTTACCATCGCGCATAGGTATTTGGTACTCGTACTTGGTATAATTATCTTTTATGTAAGCGGCATCGCCCTGGGCGCAGGAGTATAAAGTGGAAACAATCAGGCAGAATACTAAAAGGAAAGATTTTTTCATGATTAGGGATTGATGCTTTAAAAATACATAATTAAATAAAAAAGCCTCCCAAATTGGGAGGCTTTCATACATATATTACAATTGTTGTTTATTCGTTTATTGCTTTAACGCCGGGTAATTCTTTACCTTCCATGTATTCAAGCAAAGCGCCACCACCTGTAGATACATAGCTAACATCGTCGGTCATATCAAACTTAGCTACTGCAGCGGCAGAATCGCCACCACCTATTAATGAGAAAGCACCGTTATCGGTTGCTTTAGCAACGGCTTCGGCAATGGCCTTGGTACCCACCAGGAATTTCTCCATTTCAAAAACACCCATTGGGCCGTTCCAAAGAATGGTTTTTGATTCTTCAACTACTTTGCTAAACAGTGCTACTGTTTCAGGGCCAATATCTAATCCCATCCAGTTGTCTTTTATCTCGCCTGTTTTTGCAATATCTGTATTGGCGTCATTTGAAAATGCATCGGCAATAACATTATCTACCGGCAATAACAGGTTTACGCCCTTCTCTTTTGCTTTTTTTACCAGGCTAAGTGCCAGATCCAGCTTATCGGCTTCTACTAATGATGTACCAATATTACCACCATCTGCTTTAGCAAAGGTATAAGCCATACCACCACCAATAATCAGGTTATCTACTTTATCAAGTAGTTTTTCTATCAGTTCTATCTTATCAGACACCTTTGACCCACCCATAATAGCGGTGAAAGGTTTTGGAGCGTCGTTCAATATTTTTTCGGCATTGGCCAATTCGGCAGCCATCAGGTAACCAAAGTATTTGGCCTCAGGGAAAAACTGTGCTATAACGGCTGTTGACGCGTGCGCACGGTGAGCCGTACCAAAAGCATCATTAACATATATATCGCCTAATTTTGAAAGCTTTTCTGCAAAGTCTTTATCGCCTTTTTCTTCTTCTTTGTAAAAACGAAGGTTTTCTAATAATAACACCTCGCCTTTGCCTAAAGCTTTTGATTTTTCAATAGCTTGTTGGCCAATACAATCATCAGCAAATTCAACCTGCTGACCTAACAGATCAGAAAGATGTGAAACCACGTGCTTTAAAGAGTATTTTTCTGTTGGGCCATCTTTTGGGCGGCCCAGGTGAGACATTAATATAACGGCACCACCATCCTTTAAAATCTTTTTAATAGTAGGCAAAGCCGCGGTCATACGGTTATCGTCGGTAATGTTGTAATCCTCATCCAGGGGAACATTAAAGTCTACACGGATAAGTGCCCTTTTACCATTAAAACTGATCTGATCTATTGTTTTCATATTGGAATTCTATAATTTTATGAACGGTGGCAAATTGAACATTTTTATTCTAATCGGCAACGTAAAAGTAAAAAAGGTGGCTGTTTATGCGTAAAACTTCACTGTATCTTTACATACATTACATAATGGGGGCCGATACCGGGCACATCAAATTCAGGAGATATTACCTCAAAACCTACTCCCATATAAAACTGTAGTGCCTTCTTACGTGCATTGCACCATATATAATTTACCTGCTGGCCTCTTAAATAAGTAATGGCAAAATTAACCAGGCGGTTGCCTAATCCTTTGCCTCTATATTTTTCGGTTGTTGCCATGCCACGCAACTGGTAAGCTTTGCCTTTAAACCCGCCATAAGTTTGTGGATGAAAGGATGCAATACATGCCAGCTCATCTTCAACATAGTATCCTAAATGAAAGGAAGCCTCTGCATCATCATTCAGGAAACGGCATTCATCAAGCCTTAATTTACCATCGCGTAAAACCTCATTACGGATGGGCAGTACATCATCAGCCGTTATAAATTTTATCATTTTTTAAGCAGGCTTATTTTTTCAACCAGGTCGGCCAGGCGGCTGGAGTATCCCATTTCATTATCATACCAGCCAACCACTTTTACTAAGCCGCCAACTATTGATGTTAGCTGTGCATCAAAAATACAGCTGTGCGGGTTATCTAATATATCTGTTGATACTATTGGGTCTTCGGTGTATTCCAGTACATTTTTCATTGGGCCTTGGGCAGCTTGTTTAAATGCATGGTTAATTTCAGCAACCGTTGGCATTTTCTTTAAGCTGCAGGTAAAATCTGTAAGTGAGCCATTTAATACGGGCACACGGATACCGGCACCGCCTAAGCGACCTTCAAGATGGGGGAATATTGCTGTGATTGCTTTGGCAGCACCCGTTGTAGTTGGTATAATGGAGGCTGATGCCGCCCTTGCCCTCCGCAGATCTTTATGCGGTGCATCATGCAAGTTTTGGTCGCCTGTCATGGAATGTACCGTGGTTATGTAGCCGTCGGTTATGCCCCAATTCTCGTCCAGTATTTTAACCATAGCCGCAACGTTGTTAGTTGTACATGATGCGTTAGATAATATTGCCGATAGCAGATCAACTTTATCATCATTTACGGCAAGTACCACCGTTGGGATATTTTTATCGCCTGGAGGAGCCGATATAATTACCTGTTTTGCTCCTGCTGTTAAATGCTTTCCAGCCCCTTCTGCAGTTATGAACTTCCCTGTTGCTTCAATCACCAGGTCAATATCCAATTCTTTCCAGGGTAAATTTTGCGGGTTTGCTTCCTGCAGGGTAACTATTTCTTGTTGGTTAATGATAAGGCAATTATCGCCACTGCTAACCGTACCTTTAAAACCACCATGTACCGAATCATATTTAAAAAGATGTGCCAGTGTTTTTGTATCTGCCAAATCATTTATAGCTATTACCTGTATGTTTTGTTTTGTAAGTATTGTTCTTAAAAAAATGCGCCCAATACGGCCAAAGCCATTAATTGCAATTCTCATTACATTAAAAATTAAAGGTGCAAAACTAAATAAATTAATACGGAGTATAACCGTACTGCTTATGCTAAGCAAACAAGTTACGCATGGCGAAAGATTCTCTTTCTTTAGTACGGATGCAAACTGTTATAAACCAGTTAAATAACATGGAGTTTGCCAGAATAGCAATAATAAGAAAAAAGTTGCCTAAATGCCTAAATATTAAAGCCATCGCAATTGAAAAGATATTAATGCCGGCTAATATAAGGGTTGCGTGTATATGGGTATAACCTAATCTTAACATCCGATGGTGTATATGATTTCGATCTGCAGTAAAGGGAGATACTCCCTTTAAAATACGTAATGCAAAAACTCTTAACGTATCAAATATAGGCCCTATTAATACAGCAAGTGCTATAGCCGGGGCAGAAAGTATATTAGAAGAGTTAAGCGTGGTAATTTTATTTATCTCAATAAACTTAATAGCCATAACTGCAGATATCAGGCCAATAAGCAATGAGCCGGCATCGCCCATAAATATTTTTGCGGGAGTTAAATTATATCGTAAAAACCCCGCAACAGATCCCACCATCCCCAATGAAATAGCAGCAAGCTCATAGTGTTTTATATATATAAATAAGGCTGCAAATGTGCCGTTAACTACAATACAGGTAGTACCGGCTAACCCATCTATGCCATCAATCAAATTAAATGAATTTACAATTAACACGATAAATAATATTGACAAAACAGCACTTAAAATATATGGCAGATCATAAATATCAAAAATCCCATACATGCTGCTAAGGCGTATTCCGCCCAGTGCAACTAACATTGTGGCTACAATAAACTGTATAAAAAATTTAGTGCTTGAATTAACGCCCGATAAATCATCTTTTATGCCCACTATAAACAAAATAATAGTTGCTGTAAGCAAATAACTTATGGGCAAGCTTTTATCTATCATGCTAAATAACAGCATAGTTATAATAAAGCTTATAAAGATTGCCACACCGCCCAAACGGGGTATACCATGATCATGTTGTTTACGAAAATGGCCAATATCATCATATAAATGCCTGGTATGTGCAACGTATAAAATAGAGGGAATAGAAAGTAATGTAATCAGGCCTGAAAACACTACTATAAAGACATAATATATAAAATAATAAGTATCGGAATGTTCTTGCATCTGTCTAAGTAATATACTCTTGTATCTTTATAATAACATTCTTGCATATTTATAATATTGGGTAATTACAAGTTGCTTTACACAAAAGTAATTAATTTTCAGTTAATCAAAGAAATTGCTCTAACTTTCTTAAGGGTTTAAATATCAATGCAATAAGCGGGAAATTAATTTCATTAATATACATTGCCTTTAAGTCATAATATAGTGCTTTAATACGGTTTTTGTAGCTGCTATTGCTAACCCCTCCTACTGTCATTTTCACTAATACCTGTTTAATATAATAAACCGGGGCTTGTTTTAAGTGTATAAATCTTAACATTAATTCATAATCGGCAGCAGTACCAAAACAAAGGCTGTAATTACCAAATTTTTCAAACAACTCTTTTTTGCAATAAAAAGTAGGATGCGGTGGCATCCAGCCGTGGTTGAATTTGCCGTGTTTATATTCTCCTGACCGCCATTTACGCACTATATTACCTTTCTTATCAATGTAATTTAAATCTCCATACAGTATATCAGCTTCAACAGAGTTAAATGCAGCAGCAATTGAATGCAGTACAGTAGGGCCGGAGAAAAAGTCATCGGCATTAAGTACACCAATAATATCGCCGGTGGCTAAACCAATACCTTTATTTATTGCATCGTAAATCCCTTTATCAGGTTCAGATATTATTTTATTTATATGGTTTTCATATTCTTTTATAACGGCAAGGGTACTATCAGTTGATGCTCCGTCAATAATTATATATTCAATATTATTATAAATCTGGCTTATTACCGAACATATACAGGCACCTATAGTTGCTTCAGCATTATAGGTCACGGTAATTACAGATATTTTTAAATTGGGCACTTTTTCAATAATATTGTTATTAACCGAGGATTAATTATAAATTAACTGTAAAGTAACCGAAAAATATGTAAGTTTGAAAATCGCTGCATAATAAAGTAAAATATTAAGCAGCAATTATATATATGCGCGCCTTACCTTTCGTTTGTACTGTAAGTATTATTCTCCTAATTTACTCCTGCTCTTATAAGCAAAATCAGCTTCTATTTGCAAATAATACCCCCGCACGTGATACCTCAACACAAAAAGGGTTACCGGCACTAAACAGCTACCGTATAAGGCCTTTGGATGTGTTACAAATACGCAATCTTCAAAACATAAAATATATAGTTGATGAACTGCCGGCAGTAAATAATACAGGCCAGGGCAACGCCGGGCTGGGGCAAACTTTTCAGGTTGAAGAAGATGGCACTGTGGCTTTACCGGCAATAGGCCATGTGCCGGTTGCCGGCTTAACAAGAACGCAAACAACAAAACTAATTGAAGATCTGTATCGTAAAAACCTGCTAAAGGACCCTATTTTTGAAGTAAGGGTTATAAATTTAAAGGTTACCATATTTGGCGAAGTAAAATCACCCGGACGGTTTACATTACAAAAAGACAATAATACTTTAGTTGAGCTTATTGGCGAGGCGGGCGGCCTAACACATAATGCCAATGAAAAAAATATTAAAATTATACGCGGAGAGCAGAATAAAACAGTTACAGAGATTGATCTGAGCAAGTTAAGTTCAATATCAGACCGAAGTGCTGTATTACAAAACGGGGATATTATATATATAGCACAAAATAAACGTGCAATACGTAATGATAATTTACAAAATATAACCACCCTGGTTCAACCTGCTTTGTTATTGCTTAATACTGCATTACTGATCTTTACTCTTTCACGGTTGTAATGGAAGAAACAAAAAACATTCAGAATAAATTATCTAACCAGGAAATTGACTATTTTAAACTTAGTAAAATATTAGTCAGCCGTTGGTATTTGATAGTAGGTTCACTTGTTGTTTGTATAATATTTTCAAACGTATACTTATGGTATACGCCTAAAATCTATGCTACATCAGGCACAATGAAACTGGAGGATAAAAAATCTGAAATTGCAGATCTCTCCAGCATAATTCCAAGTTCAGACAGAGGTGCTTCAAGAATACAAAGTGAAACATCAGTAATTCAAAGTCATAGCGTAATATTAAATGCCATTAAAGACCTTGATTATCCTGTTAGCTTTTATATTGAGGGCAGGGTACGCACCAGTGAAATTTATCCGGCTAAGCCGCTTAACATTCAACTGGTGCAGTTTGATAGTTTAAACTATTATCGCGGCCTTATCACTTTTAAACCCATAAACAACCGCCACTTTAACCTGGCATATAAAATTGGTTATAAAGAGATCATCAGATCTTATCTTTATAATGACCTTGTTAGTATTGGCGCAACTTCATTTACAATAAGAAATTCAGTAGCAATAAACAAAAACGCGGTATTGCTATTTAAATTTAACACCCCCGAAGATTTTGTGGGCCGCATCCGCAGAGAGTTGCGCACGGGAGAAACCGTTAAAAATTCAAATATTTTATCATTACAGATAACTGATGCAAACCCTCAGTTTGCGGCTGATGCACTTAACTGTATAATGAAAGAATACTTGATTTATGACCGCAACAGAAAAACACAATCAGCTACTCAAATGATCAACTTTATTGATGATCAATTAAAGTATTTGTCATCACAGGTTCAGGGGTCAGAAAAATCCATTCAAAACTTCAAGCAAAAGAACCGCTTAATGGAGGTTAGCGCCTCGGCCGATGCTGCTATGAGCAAAGCAAGAGATCTTGAGTCCCAACAATCCATTCTAAATTTACAGTTATTAGCTATTAATGATCTTAAACAGCAAATAGCTAAGGAAAAAAACAATGTCAATTTAAATTTTGATGCAGGCAACGGGCAAATTGACCCATCATTAAATAGATTAATTACCAATCTTGATGTCTTATTAACCCAGCGTAATGAGTTGTTAAAAACCTATAATAACAACTCACAACCTATACAGGATATTAACAGGTCTATTTTACAAATTAAAAATACTGCTTTAACCAGTCTTACTACCACTTATTCAAACATTAAAAGAAACTTAGATTATATTAACAAACAGCTGGCACAAGTTAACCAGCAAATATCACTTTTACCGGTGCATGAGCGTGATATTGTAAGCT
Organism: Mucilaginibacter sp.; assembly: GCA_028288285.1. Taxonomy (GTDB): domain Bacteria; phylum Bacteroidota; class Bacteroidia; order Sphingobacteriales; family Sphingobacteriaceae; genus Mucilaginibacter. The sequence continues at coordinate 28,686 of JAQBNZ010000179.1, read as the reverse complement.
TAAGGCGCGATTTTGAAATTAATGAGAAGGTTTATTCCTTTTTATCGGAGAAAAAACTGGAAGCACAAATTAGCCGCTCGGGAATTTTACCGGGGGCAACAATTATTGAGCCTGCCCAGATAAATTATTCGCCGTTAGCCCCTAATGAACATGATGTACACCGATCTGCTATTATAATTGGCCTTATTACGGGCATTGGGTTAATAATTCTGATAAGGGTGCTAAGCCCCTATATTTATGATAAAGAAACCATTGAAAGTCTTACCACCATCCCAATTATTGGTGTAATAAGAAAGTTCCCTGAACATATTGATGAAAATAGTTCACAAATTTTGGCTGTAAGCAAGCCTAAATCAATTTTTGCCGAATCGGTAAGGTCCGTACGTACAAATTTAAACTTTCTTGCCGGTGATAAACAAAGCAAGGTAATTTGCATAACATCTGAAGTTGCAGGCGAGGGTAAATCATTTGTTGCGGTTAACTTATCAAGCACTCTGTCTTTAATTGATAAAAAAGTTATCCTGATTGGTGCTGATCTGCGCAGGTCAAAGATCCATAAAACATTTAAAGTATCTAATGATGTGGGATTAAGCAGTTACCTTTCATATCAGGCCAATTCTGAGGATATTATTCAGCATTCCAGTCAAAAGGATCTTGATTTTATTGTTTCCGGGCCAATTCCTCCCAACCCTTCAGAGCTATTGCATAACGATAGAATGAAGACGCTAATTAAAGAATTAACGGCTATTTATGATATAATAATGATAGATACCGCACCTATAGGGCTGGTTTCAGACGCTATGCCTTTGATAAGGATGAGCGATATAAACATATTTGTTATTCGTTCGGGCAAATCAAAATTTTATTCAGCAACCGTTCCACAACGTATTACACAGGAGTATCGTCTTAATAATACCGTTATTGTGTTAAACGCATTTATAGAAGACTTACTACACTCAAGGTATTACACCACTAAATTTTCTGATGATAGTTATAGCAGTAAGTACTATTATTCTGATTACAATAGCTATGAAGCATCGGGATATTATTATATAGATAACAAAGAAAATAAATGGTGGAATATAAAGCGTTGGTTTAAATAAAGTATGGCTTTTAACATAAATACAGGTATACTAAAATGGTACCCGGTTTATACACACCCCCGTGCCGAAAAAGCAGCTTATACTGCCTTAGCAAATAAGGGGGTCGAAGTCTATTTACCTCTACAGCGTAGTTTAAAACAATGGAGCGATAGAAAAAAATGGGTAGAAGAACCTCTTCTTAAATCTTATTTATTTGTCAAGATAGCAGAACACGCCCAGGCCGATGTATTAATGACCAGGGGTGTATCCCGCTTTATATATTTTTCGGGCCGTATTACGGCAATGCCCAACAGGCAGATAGATGATCTTAAATTATTAATGGCAAGTTCATTAGAACTTGAAGTAACAGAAGAAAACTTACAACCCGGAGAAAAAATTAAAATTAAAGGTGGCCCTTTAAAAGGATTGACCGGAGAAATAATAACTTATCGTTCTCAAAAACAACTATTAATACGTTTAGAGAACCTTGGATGCTCAATTGTTTTAAGTGTTGCAGCATCATTAATAAATAGATATTAGGTTATACGCCGTTTACACAGCGTATAACCTAATACAATACTTTATAATTAATAAGTTACAACACACATTGTGACTTACGGGGCGAAGCTGTAGACAAGCTGCAATATGCAGAATAGCAGGGTTGGTTTCAAACCAATTTTGCCAAACAGATTGATCACTGTGTAAGATTTGACAATGACAGGGCCAAAAAGCAGAAAAATAAATTGGTTAGGGGCCTTTGCGCTTTACCAAATTTTAATCAATGCCTAAAAATATCAGTTTGTTATCGTTACAAATATTTAACACAACCGGTGGAATACAAAAAATGGTGCGTACACTGGCCCATGCGCTAAATACCCTAAGTGAAAAAAAAGGATGGACATTTAAATTATCATCATTGTATGAAAGTAATGCCAACTTAATGACTGAATATTTACCCCAGGATAAATTTGCTGGGTACAATAAAAATCTTATAAAATTTATTCTGCATACCGTATTTTTTAAAAACAAACCTGATGTTGTTATTTTAACGCATATTAATTTAGCTGTTGTTGGCTTGCTTACTAAATTGTTTAATCCTAAATGTGAAATTTGGCTAATAGCACATGGCATTGAAGTGTGGCGGCCGTTAAGTTTTCATAAAAAGTTAATCATAAAGCAATCTGATAAAATTATATGTGTAAGTAATTTCACCAAACAGCAAATGTATAAATGGCACAAAACACCACCTGTAAAATGCCATGTGCTAAATAATACTGTTGATCCTTTTATAAAATTACCTTCAGATTTTTCAAAACCTCAATATCTGTTGAACAGGTACTCAATAAATATTAAACAACCGGTTGTTTTTACATTAACGCGCCTGGCATCAACAGAAAAATATAAAGGCCATGATATGGTTTTACGCGCTGTTAGTAAACTCAAGGATAAGTTTCCTGATATAAAACATATTCTATCTGGCCAGTATGATAAACAAGAAGGGCTTAGGATAAAACAGCTTATTGCCGATATGAATTTAACCAACCATGTTATATTAACCAATTTTATAGCGGATAATGAATTGGCTGATCATTTTTTACTGGCTGATATTTTTGTTTTACCAAGTAAAAAGGAAGGGTTTGGAATTGTATTTATTGAAGCATTAGCATGTGGTTTACCAGTAATTTGCGGCAATGCCGACGGCAGTTTAGATGCTATACGAAATGGGGAGTTAGGTACAGCAATTAATGCAGATGATTTGGATGAACTACAAGTATCAATAGCAGATCATTTAAGCGTTCCCTTAACCTCTCAAAAAAGAAATTATTTACAAACTAAGTGTTTGAAGTACTTTAACGAGGAGCGGTATATAAATAACTTAGAGAAATTACTAATTGCATAAGCCATATATAGTAATAGATGGGGCATGTTTATAACTAAACAAATACATGATTAAGCCTATAGCCATTCATCTGCCACAATATTATCCTTTTCCTGAAAACGATGAGTGGTGGGGTAAAGGTTTTACTGAGTGGACAAACGTTGCTAAGGCAAAACCGTTATTTAAAGGTCATTACCAGCCACACTTGCCTGCTGATTTAGGTTTTTATGATTTACGTTTAGAAGAAGCACGAATAGCCCAGGCCGAAATGGCTAAACAATATGGCATACATGGTTTTTGCTATTACCATTATTGGTTTAATGGTAAAAGACTATTAAATGCTCCGGTAGATGCCATATTACAATCAGGCAAGCCGGATTTCCCTTTTATGCTTTGCTGGGCCAACGAAAATTGGACTCGCAGATGGGATGGCGCGGATCAGCAAGTACTAATTAAACAAAATTATAGTGCCGAAGACGATTTAAAACATATCGGGTTTTTAATGGAAAATTTTTTTGGAGATAAGCGCTATATAAGAGTTGATAACAAACCCTTTATTATTATTTACAAGCCAGGCAACTTCCCTGATATTAAGAAAACACTAATCACTTGGCGAAGTGAGGCTATAAAAGCAGGGATAGAATTACATATTGGATTCATGAAAACATCTGAGTACAATGAACTTGAAGGTATGTCTTCGGGCTTTGATTGTGTTATTGATTTTCAGCCAAATTGGAATTTTAATGCTATTGTAAAAACTCCTTATTTATACAAATTAAAAAACAAATTGAGGCTTGGTAAGTCTATATATCACTTAAACGATATTTACTCCTATCCTAAATATGTTAACGAGATAATAAAGCATAAAGCTGACCCAACTCCTGGTAACTACCCTGGCATAACTCCGGGATGGGATAACTCACCCCGCAAGAAAAAACGCGCAGCTATCTTTGACGGTTCAACACCAGATGAATACGGCCGTTGGTTAAAACATATAGCAGATAGATATAAAGGACACGACACCTATTTATTTATAAACGCTTGGAATGAATGGGCTGAAGGTAACCACTTAGAACCCGATGCCAAATGGGGTAAACAATATTTGGAACAAACCGCTAAAATTTTAAAAGATGCATAACATTAGTAATTATAAATGATTTCTGTAGTTCTTGCTTCAAGAAATGACAACTTGTTAAATAATGTAACAACCAGCATTAAAGATACCATTGGCGTTAACCATGAAATAATTGTTGTACAGGACATTTTAGGAAATAAGGGTATTTGCAAAGTATATAATGAGGGTGCTTGTAAAGCTATTTATGGATATTTATGCTTTGTACATGAAGATGTAATTTTCCACACCAATAACTGGGGTGAGCATTTAGTAAATCATCTTAATAATAAAGCCGTATCATTAGTGGGAGTATTAGGCAGTATTATAAAAACCAAAACACCCTCAGGAGTTTACATCCCCATTAATAAATTCAATAGAATAAATCAATTACAAAGCAGAAAAGATTTGGCAATTGATAAATATTATGAAAATCCTTTAAATGAACTTTATAGTGAAGTTAAATTACTGGACGGAATGTTTTTAGCAACTACAAAAAGCAACCATATCAAATATCAGTTCGATGAAAAGTTATTAACAGGCTTTCATGCCTATGACGTTGACTACTCTTTGGGGCAATCTAAAAACGGTAAAATTATTGTTGTATACGATATACTTATTGAGCATTTATCTTATGGAGGCAATACCACTCATTGGATAAATGAACAATTAAAAATCACGTATAAATGGGGCAGTCAGTTGCCTACGCACATTTATTTAGAAACGGATGAAGTTAAAGAAGCCGAAATTAAAAACATTGAGACGTTCCTGATAGCTCTTATTTTCAATAATTACAAAAAAGCTCTTCAATTAAAATATCTGTTTAAATTAATATGGTTAAGACCGTTTAGCTTTAAAAATTTATACTTCATCAGAAAATTCTTAATATTCGGCCACCTTGAAAGGCTGATCAAGAAAATAATAAATTAAGATTGTGGATATCCTGTATGTGCTTTCTGATATAATAAATTATAATCTGTTGATTTGTGATGATGCCGGGCCAGGATATGCTTTAAGTATGGGATGGAAGTATACATATTTACATAAGCTTAAATTATTAGATACTAAATCGGTAATTATTATTGATAATCGGATGGCTGTAACTGAAATTGATAGATTAAAAAATATGATTATTGAAAATCCTAATAACATGTTTTTTTTGAAAATCGTTGATCCCTATTACGATAATACTATACACCATTATTACCGGTTTTTATCGGGTGTTTCGTCTGTGAAAAATGCCTACCTCTTATCAGTATATGAGGCGCAGGAATTAGCAGCTGAATTAAAATATAAATTCAAACACAGATATATCCATCTGCCTTATCCGTATTTAAAAGGAAAAGAGATAAATACAGCTTCTAAAAAAAACAAAATTTTAATTTCTGGTTCTCTAAATAAGCATATTTACCCATACAGATACGGTATTTGGATAAAGGTGACCCGTTCAATAACCAGATTGTTTTTCTCTATTTTAAAACATCCGGGGTATGCTGAACTGAACTCAGATAAAGGGCATTTACATATGATTATCAAAGACAACTTTGTAAAATACCTCTCAACTTTTAAATACATGTTGTTATGCCCCAGCAGATGTGGAATAGAATTTTTGAAATTTAATGAATGTGCCTATGCTGGATGTATACCAGTTGGAGAGGCTCCGGATAGTTATCCTCAAGAAATAAAACAGCTATTTTTGCCTTTGCGATCAAGTCACTTCTTAAGCGACACATTGAAAATCATTTCAAAGCAACACAACTTTGATAATCTGTTAATACTCCGGCATTTTTTACATCAAACCCGGCAGCCAGATGTATTAAATAAGGTTGTAAAGGATTTTATCAATAGTTCTTTATAAACGATATTACAGCCCATTGTACAAAAACATCAAACTACTATAATGCTGGGTGCAGAGAACCTGGAACTAAGAAAAGATCCCGCTAAGTGCCAGGGCAATGGAGTTTGCAAACCTGTTTACTAATGAAAGAACTGGTAGCGATTACCATCCCTATATATAAACAAACCATAAGTGAACACGAACTGGTTTCATTAACTCAATGCTTTAATATATTAAGCAAATACAAAATAATCTTTTTTGCCCCGGCGTCATTAAATACCGCTTTTTATGAAAATTTCTGTAGAAATAAAATTGACTTTACAATAGAAAGATTTGCGGATGACTATTTTACTAATATTGCTGGCTATAACCAACTAATGCTCTCAACAGCATTTTACAAAAGGTTTAAAAAATACAAGTACATTTTAATATATCAGTTAGATGCCTATGTTTTTAAGGATGAGCTAACATATTGGTGCGCTAAGAACTACAGCTATATTGCAGCTCCAGTCCTCAATTTTAACGGTGGTACAGCCGGCAAGAAACAGAAAGGAGGTATGCAACTTTTGAGTAGGTATACCCACGTTTACAACGTGCTTAATTTTTTGCACATTTCAAATTATAAGTTTAGACATATTGAAAATGGAGGGCTTTCATTAAGAAAGGTATCTAATTTTATTATTCTGCTTACCTTTTTTAGAAAACGTGCTAAAAAATGGCCAATAAATGAAGATACGTTTTTTATGTACTGGTTCAATATACTATTCTTTTTGTTTAAACTTCCAGAAGAACTGACTGCACTAAAATTTTCTTTTGAGCAAAATCCAAAGAAATGCTATAAACTAAATAATAAGAAGTTGCCTTTCTGTTGCCATGCATTTAATAAATATGATCCTGATTTTTGGAATACGTTTATCTATTAATGACCAAACGAATCATATTCATATCTAATTCAGTTATTCCTAAAAAAGATGCAGGCGGGGGTAGTGTACTTATTTATCGCCATTTAATGCGATTAAAAGAAGCTGGCTTCGAGGTTATAGTTGTAAGAATTGGACGAGGAACTGACTACTTTGACTCTTTTCAATATGTTTTTTTAAATAAAAAACCATGGTATCCGTTCTTAAGGAAGAAAACACCGTTTCTTACAAATATTACCATGTTTTTGTATTTTAAGGATTTATCAAAAAAAATAAATCTTGATAGTACCGGGGACATTCTGATAGGCATATTATCAGAAGTTTCAAATCTTTTACTGGTAAATATCTTCAATAGAAAAAAAATCCTCTTCTTTTTATTTTATCATGATGATAACATATTTAACAGATACTGGCATTCCAATTTATGTTCAAGCCAACAATTAAATTCAGTACTGTCTAAAGCTTCATTTATATTTTCTGTATCAGAACAGATGGTAGAATTATTACACAATAAAAACACATTCCAAACAAGTGTACTTTACCCGTTACCGGATAGTTACAAAGAGCCTGCAAAAACGTATGAAATGGTCAATAACAGGCACCTGCAATTTTGTTATGCTGGTATGGCAATGCATATTCATTTTAATATTCTTGATAATATAACACAGGCTATTGAACAAATAAATGGACAGTTTTATTGTTTTACCGGCCCCCTGGATGGGTTTCAACCTAAATATCCTGATAATATAGTTATTAAGGATAGAGTCGCCATTAATGAACTTCAAAAATTCATAATACAGAGGATTGATGTTGTTATAGTATTTTACTCTTTTGACTTACAACACGAGCCCCGGATGGAGTCGAGCTTTCCGAGTAAATTTATTGAATACGCTCAACTTAGTATACCTATTTTACTTATTGCTCCCGAATATAGTTCTTTAGGTAAATGGGCATTAAAAAATAACTGGATAAGCTATGTTAACAGCGACGATCCTGATATTATAGCCAAATCATTAGGTGAATTTAATAATAAAGATTATTGGATAAAATGCCAGCAGCAGGTTGTAGAGCATATAAATAATGAATTTAACCCGGAATTTATTCACAATACATTTTTGAATACAATAATTGATAAATCTGGAACAAATATCTAACCCCTACCAAAGCCTTGTTCCGTTTAGCGGTATATCAAAGAATTTTATTGAAAAGGCATTGCAGAATAATAAGCTCATTAGTTACAGGACCTATGCTTTCTTTGGCACCCTTAAAAGTAACCTCGACCTTATTTACCAGCAAAAAGAACAAGAGTTGATAGAAAATAACGATGTATATGGCCGTAATTTTATTTCAGCCTGGATAAAAGAATGAAAATCCTATTCATACTTCCTGAGTATTATCCTCATTCTGGCGGAGGTATTTCTACTTATTACGAGCAATACATAAGGGCGTTACAGCCTTACTGCACTAAAATAAAAGTTATTGTTGGCAGCGGTTATACACAGGCTGATGATGTTTTTGAACATAATGGAATAACCGTTGAATATCTTAAGCCGGCTCTTTATCAAAAATATTTAAACAAATTTACGCTATATAACCTCTTACCCGATTTTAAAAGAGATATAGCTGCAGCCTGGGCTATATGGGAGCAAGCTAAACAAGGTGATGGTTTTGATTTAATAGAATGTACAGATTTTAGCCTCGGATTCATTCCATGGGTTATTGACCATACTAAACCGGTTGTAACCCGCCTACATGGCTGTACCGGCCAAATAAGCCTGCATGAGTATGGTATCCCTGTAGATTTATCCACATCTTTTTTTCAGCAGACAGAACTCCTGCTGCTGCCAAAATGCGACCACCTGATTTCGCATAGCGAGGCAAACAGGCAGTTTTGGAATAATACATTTAATTTAAATAAGGTTGTAAAAGTTAATCCGGTTTATACCGATGTATCCAAGCCATTGCCTTTAAGGCAGCGCGAAAGTTTTGGTATAATTACGGCCAGGTTACAACGGTGGAAGGGGCCTGTTGAGTTATGCAAGGCTTACCAGTTATTGCCGAAGGATAAACCCCTTATTAAATGGATAGGCAGAGATACAATCTATGAAAAAGGAATAACCACCGGTAGTTACCTGGAACAAAACTTTTCTGATATATGGGGAAAACATATTATCCCCCATCCTCCGTTGCCACGTGCACAAATTTTACAACTACATCAAAAAGCAAAATTTGGATTGGTTCCTTCAACCTGGGATATGTTTAATTTTACCTGCGTAGAATTTATGGCCGCAGGTATACCAGTTATATGTTCAGATGGTGCAGGCGTTGTTGACATGGTTCAACATAATAAAAACGGGTTTAAATATCCCGCAGGTAATCAGCAAGCCCTTGCTGAATGTATTGAAACAATAAATAATATAAGCGAAACAGATTATAACAACATAGCTGGTGCTGCATTTGAAACTATTAAAACGGAGCTCTCACCCGGCACCATTATTCCAGTTAATTTAGAACTTTACAGGTCGGCTATAAGTGGCTTTAAACCGGTTTCATCAAACGCATACTTTGATACATTATATAAACCATCTGAGCAGGATTATCATATCAGCAGTATCTTAAACAAGCAGCCTTTAAAAAAGCTTACAAAGTATTATATCCACAGGCTACAATCAAAACTGTTTGGTAAAGCATGAATACTTTAGCACTTTGTATTCCCGCCTATAACGCCGAAAACTTTCTTCCACGATTGTTACAATCGGCGAAAAATCAAATAATACCATTTGATGAAATACTGGTTTATAATGATTGCAGTACGGATAACACTGCCCATGTAGCAGCACAATATGGTGTTACTGTACTTAACGGCAACATTAACAAGGGCTGCTCATATGGTAAAAACCAACTGGCTGCACACAGCACTTGTAAGTGGCTGCACTTTCATGATGCAGATGATGAATTAATGCCAAACTTCACAACCTTGGCTCACAAATGGATGAACAATTTAAATTGCCCGGACGTGGTATTGTTTAACTATGAATACCGAGACAATAATGACAATCAATTATTAGGGATTAGAAGTTTTAATAAGGCAGATCTTGAAAAAGACGCAATTTCATATGCTATTAAAGAACAGATCAACCCGTTTTGCGGCCTCTACAAAAAATCTGCTTTTTTTAAAGCAGGAGGATATGATACTGATCCATTAGTTTTATATAATGAAGATAAAGCCTTTCACCTTCGATTAGCTATAAATGGTCTTACGTTTTCAGCAGAAAATGAAATTAGTATCATAAATTATAGAGTTAGCGCTTCTATGTCATCATCAAACAGGCTAAAATGTATTAGGGCACAATACTATGTACTTAAAAAAACGGCCGCAACTCATGGTAAAATCTATTCAAAAGAGTTGGCAGATCAATTATATGGTTGTACACCTATCCTTGCTGCCGAAGGCGATTGGCTCTATGTAAAAAAAGCTCTGGCACTTTGCGTACAATTAGGAAATAGATATACTGTTAATGGAGGAAGCCTTTTTAAATTTTTAACCCGCCTAAATCCTTATGCAGCGGTTTGGTTCAGAGAAAAAATGATCAGACTCTTTAAACCCCATCAGCGCAAACATGCCTGAGCCGTTGGTATCAATTATTATTCCTGTATATAATGCAGAAAAATATCTGGCTTCAGCAATCCAGTCGGCAATTGTACAAACATGGTCTAATAAAGAGATCATTATTGTTGATGATGGGTCAACCGATAATTCCTTAGCTATAGCTAAAACGTTTGAAGGGGAGTGTGTGAAAGTATTCAATCAAAAAAATAAGGGCGCCAGTGCGGCTCGTAACAAAGGTTTGCAGGAGGCAAAAGGTGAGTATATTCAGTTTTTAGATGCAGATGATCTGTTAAATAAAATAAAGATTGAATCGCAGGTTAACCTACTGCTCAAACACCCAAATCATATTGGCTTGTGTGGCACTATTCACTTTCAGAATGGTACCAACCCGCAAAGCTACCCACTAAACCACGAGTGGTATTCAGATGGTTCTGACAATCCTGCAGATTTTCTTACTAAATTATATAGTGGCTATTTATTTGGTTATTATGGCGGCATGATACAGACAAACGCCTGGCTAACACCAAAATCCGTAATTAATAAAGCAGGATTATGGAATGAAGACCTGAGTGTTGATGATGATGGCGAGTTTTTTTGCAGGGTTTTATTAGCTGGCAACGGTATTCATTATTCCTCGCAGGCAATAAATTACTATAGAAAGTTTCATAAAAAAAAGACCTTAAGTTCACAAAATACCTATCAGGCGTGCAAAAGTATTTTAACATCTACTGATTCAAAAACTATCAATTTACTTAATCGAATTAATAACAAACAGGTAAGGCTGGCTTTAGGCCGTCTTTATTGGGAAAATGTATTTTCCTTTTATCCTCAATTTAAAGAGTTAGCTTCAGAGGCTGAGATAAAAGCAAAAAAGTTAGCTCCTAATCTTGGCATCAATCACTTCACTGGCATAAAATTAATACTCTCAAAAATTATTGGCTGGAAAGCTGTCCGTTATTTGCAGTTAGTAACTAATGTCATTAAAGGTAATATATAATTAAACAAGACTTATTTTTGACTCCGATACTTAATTTTTTTATTGATAAAAAGCATTATCCATATGAGTTTGAGGATAATTTAAGCTTCAATAATAAAAAGTTACTGGAATTATTAGGACCAGATGCATGGCTTTGCTGGACATTGAGGACTTATTTGGAGTTAAAAGATTATTATACATGCTACTTAACAGACACGATACCAGAAAGCGGCATTACTTTTTTTTTCAGGGGGTCTATTAATTTTACTCAAAAGCCAAATAAAGCTCAATTTTGGATATGTTCAGTAGGAGATGCTTTTTGGCACCCATACAGCCATATTAATCTATTTCAAAATAACTTAGCAATTAATATATATCCTAACTCATACTTTATCAGATTGTGGCAGCAACTGCACACGATAAAATTTAACCCGTTAAATGGCCCCCCTAAAAACATTTATTATTTTGGTGATGAGGCGAATTTAGCCGTTGAATTAAAAAGCCAGGACTGGAAAGACTTTATTGCCAAAAATGATTTTGTATTTAAGATTCCACATTCTTCTGAATGGAACGATTATTCCAATGCCGATTTTGTGATCGGAATCAGGCCGTTTAATCCAAAAAACAAGTTTCTAAATAAGCCAGCTTCAAAACTCATTAATTCTTGGAGGGCAAACGTTGTATTTATTGGTGGCCATGATACGGCATTTGACCATGAAAGGCAGACTGAATTCGATTTCGTTTCGGTTAAAAACTATTTAGAACTTAAGGAAAATCTGATCAATCTTAAAAATAACAGGTCCTTATATACTAAATATCGCTTACAATCAATTGAATGCGGTAAAAGATATCCCGATGACTTTTTCGTTAATCAATGGTTTACACTTATAAATGAAAAAATCATGCCGTTATATAATCAATCTATCAATAGCACTACGTATTTACATAATAAATTTTTATTGACCCGTTTTATGATTTATAAATCAGAAGCACTTGTTGATAGATTAAAAAAGTTGTTCATGAAACTATTTAATGTTAAGTGATAACATAAATGGCAAAACACATCCAAGTTCACAAACCTCTTTAATGACCCGGAACGTTTTAACCATAGCCACCGGCAAAAAACTATATATAAACCTTGCTATTAACTTAGCCCGCTCATTTCTTTGGTGGCATCCGGATAGTGATATAACATTCATCCTGGTTACTGATCAACCTGAATTTTTACCGCCGGATTTAACCGGTAAAATACAACTGCATATTATACAACATGATGAACTGGGTATAGGGTTCTCATCAAAGCTACACCTGGATGAGCTTGCACCCAGGGGCCAAACATTATTTATTGATAGCGACTGCTTGATTTTTGGCAAACTTGATTTTGTTTTTGAGCGCTTCAAAAACCATTCGGTATCCGTAATAGGCAACTATATCGCTGAAGGAGAATGGTTTGGTAACGTAAAAAACATATGCAATAAGTTTAACATTGCACATTTACCAAAGTTTAACGGAGGAATCTATTACCTTGAAAAAGGCCCTAAAGCTACAGCCGTATATGAAATGGCAAGGAAGCTGGAAAAGGAGTATGATAAGATAGGTTTTATAAGGCTTAGGAATTTACCTAATGATGAGTTATTAATGGCCGTTGCAATGCAACTGCATGGGCAGCAGCCTATACCAGATGATGGTACAATACTCAGCGATCCGCAGGCCTGCCCGGGCGCTTATACTATTGATGTTATTAACGGTAAGCGCTTGTTGCTTAATCCTCCTTTGCCTAATCCGCTTCATCAAAGCTGGTATCCTTTTCAACAAGTTTCACCAGTAGTAGTTCACTTTCTGGGGTTCTATACAAGGCAATATCCGTATCAGCGCGAGGTTTACCGGCTCAAGAAAGCTATTAACAACAATTTAAACCAGGTTGGCATTGTCAGCAGCTTACTTATAATTGAATATCCGGCAAGGGTTAAATTATTCATTAAAAAAAAGTTAAGAACTACTTATCATAAAATGTTTGGTGTTAGAAAAATCAAATCATCAGAAAGGGCTTAATGGTAGATGTTAGTGTTATTATCCCAACTTATAACAGGCTATGGTGTTTACCACGCGCTATAAATAGCTGTAGAAACACTAATTGCCAAACAGAAATTATAGTTGTTGATGATGGCAGTACAGATGGTACATGGGAATGGTTACAACTACAAAAAGATATTGTAGCGGTTTGGCAAGAAAACCAGGGACAAACTTATGCTATAAATAAAGGAGTTACTTTAGCAAAAGGTAAATACATCAGGTTTTTAGATAGCGATGATTTTTTGTATAATAATGCTATAGATGAACAATATAAAAAGGCAATTGCAACAGGAGCCGAATTAATATGTTCAAGAGTTGATAGTTATGACGAAGCTACAGGCGAAGTTTTAGTAGCGCCTGATTTGAACAACTGGAATGATTTTTTAGAAATTCAATTGGGCAATGGCTATGGAAGTCATTTTTTAGGGATGCTTTTTCACCGGCAACTTATTGAACAAGTTCCTCGGCGCCCCGATTTTGCCTTTAGAGAAGATCGCATGTTCTTGCTTGAAATTGGCTTACTTAATCCGGTTTTAGCCATAGTTGAAATTTGCGCAGGCTGTTGGGTAAAGCATAGTAATCAAATGCAGGGAAATTACTCGGGCTTAAAATCGCAGGTTGTTAACTGGCAGCACTTGCAGATATTCAAAAAAACACTTCAAAAGTTACAGTCGCAAAACAGATTGCATTTAAAGTACAAAAAAGCAGCTTGTACTATTTTATGGCCATTGGCACACTGGATAGCCAAGTATGACATTAAAGAAGCTTTTGAGGTAGTAAAATGGATTTATGAGCTTGATCCCAATTTTATTATTCCTGAAAAAGGCATACTTGGACTAATGTATAAAAGACTGGGATTTAAATTAACGGAACATACACTACATATACGTCGTTTAATTAAGTATGGCGCATCTTAAATGAAAATTTTCCTTTCCTTTCTTCAATCAAAAATAGAACACAGCATTCCGGCCTATTCCTTTTGGCAATATTATATTAAAAACGGTATAGAGGAAGCAGGGCATCAATGGGTGGAATGTACAGAAGTTGACTGGGCACTTGGCCTGGTACCTAAAAGTAAAGCCGCCCAGCAAGCCTGGAAGGATGAGGCATGGCAAAAAACAGTTGCGTGGCTAAAGAGCAATCCTGCTGATCTGTTTTTAAGCTACTTATATCCCAGGCAAATTGATGTAACTGCTATAAAGCAAATTCAAAAAATGGGGATCCCTTGTGTTAACTTTTTTTGTGATAACATAAGGGAATTCAACAAGCCGCCTATTCAGTTTAAAGCCTTTGATTTGAACTGGGTGCCTGAATATAAGGCCATTAAACTTTACAAACAGGCTGGTTATCCGCATATACATTTGCCCATGCCCATGTGGATTGAGCCAGAATACAGGTTTCATAAAGAAGAAGCTAATAATCAGGTTACGTTTATTGGTTCAAGGGATATTCAAAGAGTACGCTTGTTTAATGAGTTGGTAAATAATAATCTCGAAATTCAACTGGGTATTTATGGAAACGGGTGGTTAAATAACATCTCGCACAAAGTATCTGATACCAATTATACACTTGTTAAAAAATTGCACTTTAATATAACCTTCTTAGCCAGCCAGGGTGTTAAAGGATATATGCGTAAAATAGCACAGCTAAACAACAAAACCATCGTTAGTGATACTTTGAAGTTAAATATTCATGAGATGCTTTCATCTGATGAATATATATCATTAACTTCTGAAAGCATGATCACCTTGGGTGTAAACCGCTACCCTTCTTACCAGTTTCCTTTAACAAAGCCAAATACCTATTCAAGGCTCAGGGATATTGAAGCTCCAATGCTTGGAGCTTGTTACCTAACGGAGTGGACAGAAGGATTAGAAGATTTATATGATACCAAAAATGAGATTGCTGTTTACAGAACCGAGCAGGAATTAGCAGACCAGATAAATAGCTTGCAAAATGATCCTGAAAGGCGAAGAGCCCTTAGAAGGAATGGTCAGAAAAGAGCATTAAATACACATTCTATTCCGCGCTCATTAAATAGCATCATAGACGCACTTGGTCTGTAATAAAATTACACTTTAAATATTTGAATAAAATTCATCTTTATTTTAGAATTCGGCCACAAAAGGACCGCTTTTTTCCCGGAGACAGGTATCTTTTAGCTATAGCCCGAAAGCTTTTTAGAAAACCTAAAACGAGTGGTGTTAAAAAGGTATTTGACAACCTATGTAAAGGCTTTGATGAGTTGGGCATAAGCTATGATATAAATTTGCCATTCAATAAAATAAAAATCAATGAACCTGTAGTAGTTTTAGGTACCGGCCGGTATGCTTTGGAAGGATATAACCAACCAAACCCTGTAATTGCCGGCATAGCTTTAATGACCCACCCCAGTGAATGGCCTGATCTTTTTACTGACTATCCAGTGGTCAAATACTTACAGCATTCTCAATGGGCGAATAATGTTTATACCCCTTATTACGGATCAGCAAATTGCGAACTTTGGCCTGCAGGAATTGATACTGAAAAGTGGAAGCCAGGCGTGAATAAAAAATACGATATTCTTGTTTACAATAAAATAAGATGGGATAAAAAGAACAAGGATATTGAACTGCGTATTCCAATCTTGTTAAAACTTAAGGAACTAAATATCTCCTATAAAGAGATCACATACGGGCAATATACCGAAGATGAGTATTACCAATTGCTGCAAGAATGCCGTGCAATGACCTTTTTATGCGAACATGAAAGTCAGGGATTTGCCTGTTTAGAAGCTTTAGCTATGAATGTACCTGTTTTTGCCTGGGACCAGGGGTTTTGCCTTGATCCGAACCGTTTTAAATGGAATGATCCTATAATACCTGCAACCTCTATCCCCTTTTTTGATGAGCGCTGCGGAATGTCATTTAAAACTATTGATGAATTTAAAGGTAAAATAAGTGCTTTTTGGCAGCGTGTAAACAAAGGCGATTTTAAGCCGAGAACCTATATGTTAGAAAACCTGACATTGAAGAAAAGTGGCGAAAAAATGTTGGCAATAATTAGGAGCGTTTACCATTGAGAATACTACTGATAATGGATCCGGGAATACCTGTTCCGCCGGCACAATATGGTGGCCACGAACGTTTAGTTTTCCTGCTTGCCCAAGAATATATTAAACTTGGTCATACAGTAACCTTGCTTGCCGGCCCTAACTCGCATTGCAGCGGTGATACCATAACATTCGGGATTAATGACCTTAAAAGATCAAAACTGCAGCGGTATAAAGAAGTTCTGTTCGTTTGGAAATACCTGCTTAACAACCATAATAATTTTGACCTGGTACATAATTTTGGAAGGCTCTTTTATTTGTTACCTGTATTAAATTCATCGGTAAAAAAACTAATGACCTATGGCAGGCCGGTATCAAAAAGAGGTATACGAATAGTTAATTTATTACCAACCCGCAATATTTTTTTTACCGCTTGCAGCAATAATTGTGTATTAACAGGTAAGGTAGCAGGCAAATGGAAAACAGTATATAACACTATTGATTTCTCAAACTATCATCTGCAGGAAAATATAGCTGATGATGCCCCACTAATGTTTTTAGGCCGGTTAGATAAAATTAAAGGTGTGCATACAGCTATTAAAATAGCAAAAGAAACATTTTCTAAATTATGGATTGGAGGAAACATCCCTAATACTGCCGATAACCTGGCCTATTATAAAAGGGAAATTGAGCCACAAATTGACGGGCATCAGATTATTTATCTCGGCGCTTTAAATGATAAACAAAAAAACACCTATTTAGGTCAGGCTAAAGCATTGCTTTTCCCTATTGAATGGGACGAGCCTTTTGGGATGGTTATGATTGAAGCAATGGCATGTGGCACGCCTGTTATTGCCTTTAAAAGAGGAGCAGTACCGGAAGTAATTGAGAATGGCGTTACTGGTTATATAGTAAATAATGCCGTAGAAATGGAGCAAAAAATCAGTGAGGTTCATAACATCAATAGAACATTGTGTCGCAATACTGCGGCTAAACGCTTTGATGTAAAAGTGATAGCCTTACGTTATCTTAGCTTATTTAATGACTGATAAAAAGATAGTGCTAATTACCTCCGGCCAGCCTACATTGAATCCCCGCCTTGTAAAAGAGGCCGACTCTTTAGTAAATGCCGGCTATAATGTGACGGTACTGTATGCTTACTGGAATGATTGGGGAACCAGGTTTGATGAGGAGTTGTTAAAAGCCAAAACCTGGAAATCCATACGGGTTGGCGGTGACCCAAAACAAAAAACTTTTACATACTTTTTTAGCCGATTAATTTATAAAACTGCTTTATTCGTTGTAAAAAAAATAGGATTTGCTAATTACCTTACAGAATTAGCAACAGCACGCGGCAGTTACTTTTTAATGCACGAAGCCAAAAAGCATAAAGCAGACTTGTATATAGCTCATAATTTGGGCGCTTTACCTGCCACGGCAAAGGCTGCAAAAGCAAATAATAAACCTTTTACTTTTGACGCAGAAGATTTTCACCGTAACGAGGTGAGTGAAGATATTGAATCAGTAAATTACGGCATAAGTAAATACATTGAAGATAAATATCTTAATAAAGCAACTGTTATTACAGCTGCAAGTCCGCTAATTGCCCATGAGTATAAAAAACTCTATCCGGCTATCAATATTAAGCCAATCCTTAACGTATTTGAACGGGTTAAAACAAGGCCGGTCAATCCAAATTCGCATCGTGTTAAATTACTTTGGTTTTCGCAATTTATTGGTAAGCAAAGGGGAATAGAAGAGGTAATTGAAGCACTAAGCCTGTGTGATATAGCAGCAGGAATAACACTATCCTTATTGGGCGACTATACTGATGAAACGTATAGGCATTTTAATAACATGGCAAAAAAACATGGTCTATTACCCAATCAAATTGTGTTTTACAAGCCAATACCACCGGGTGATATTTTTAATTTTGCCATGCAATTTGATATTGGCTTAGCCACAGAACTTGCTACACCATACAACCGTGATATTTGTCTTACCAATAAAATTTTCACCTACATACAAGCAGGACTGGCTGTTATAGCAAGTGATACTACAGCCCAGGTACAATTATTAAATAAGCATCAAAACATAGGCACACCCTATAAAAAAGGCGATGCTCAGGAATTGGCTAATGCTTTAAAACTATATATTAACAATCCGGATTTTTTACAAAAAAAAAAACAAAATTCATACATGCTTGGGCAAACTACTTTAAACTGGGAAATTGAAAGTGAAAAGCTGCTGGATATTGTGAGCGATGTGCTAAACGGAGGTGAATAAAAAAGTTCTTATTATTTCTCCATACTTCCCCCCTTCTAACGCTGCGGATATGCAGCGCGTGCGAATGAGCCTACCTTATTTTAAAGAACTTGGTTGGAATGCTGAAGTGGTTTGTGTGGATGAAAGACACTCGGAAATGGTTAAAGATGACCTATTATTACAGTCATTACCACAAGGCCAGGTAATTCATACAGTTATGGCTTTTAATATAAAATGGACCGGCAAAATTGGTTTAGGTAGTCTGGCGTTGCGTTCAATGTGGTTTTACATGCTAAGAGTAAACCAATTATTAACACGAAATAAATATGATCTTATTTACTTCTCCACCACGCAATTCCCCATTTGCATATTGGGCAGATATTGGAAAAATAAATTCGGGGTTCCTTATGTAATTGACATGCAAGATCCCTGGCACTCTGGTTATTACAAGGATAAGCCTAAAAATGAAAGACCTAAAAAATATTGGTTTAGTTACAGGCTCAACAAATGGTTAGAACCTTTGGCTATAAAAAAAGCAGACGGACTCATCAGTGTTTCTGCAAACTATATCGAAACTTTAAAAGTTCGTTATTCTGTTATAAAAAACATCCCGTCGGCTATTATTCCTTTTGGGTTTCTTGAAAAAGATATGGAGATAGCGGCAAACAGCCCTGTATCTTCTTCCATTCTTCATAAAAACCACTTTAATTGTGTTTATGTTGGCCGTGGAGGGCATGACATGGAAAAAGCGCTTACGTTGCTTTTTACTGGTCTTAAAACAGGCTTATCTCTTCAACCGGATTTATTTAGTAATATCCGTTTCTATTTTTTGGGAACCAGCTATGCACCTTTAGGAACAGGTAAAAAAACTATACTGCCGCTTGCAGAAAAATTGGCCGTGGCAGAATATATCCATGAAGAGACTGACCGCCTGCCCTTTTACCAAAGTATTGCCACGCTTATACAAGCAGATGCGCTTATCATACCCGGTTCTGATAATGCAGAGTACACTGCCTCTAAAATATTCCCTTATATTTTAACAAATAAACCTTTGCTTGCGGTTTTTCATGAGAAAAGCAGTACAGTTCAAATTATAAGCAAATGTTCGCCTCAAAGCGATATAGTTACATTCCCCGGTAAACCAGATGAAATTGCGACCCAAATATTTCAGATATTAAAAACCTGGCTAATTAAGGGGCCAAATAACATTTCTTTTAACAAAAACGAATTTAACCTTCACTCTGCAAAGGAAATGACACGCAACCAAACTGATCTTTTTAATTTAGTAATAAAGTGAAGCGTTTAGCCATTATTACAACGCATCCTATTCAATATTACGCTCCCATATTTAAGTTACTGCATCAGCGCAAGCAAATAAATATTAAAGTTTTTTATACGTGGGGCCAGGCCGCTGCTAATAAATACGATCCTGGTTTTGGTAAAAACATAAGCTGGGACCTCCCCTTGTTAGATGGGTACTCTTATCAGTGGCTAAATAATACTTCATCTGATCCGGGTTCTCACCACTTTAAAGGAATTGTAAATCCAGACCTTATCCAACAAGTAAATTTATTTAAGCCGGATGCAATATTAATTTTTGGCTGGGCATATCATAGCCATTTAAAGACCATTCGCTATTTCAAAAATAAATTGCCGGTATATTTCAGGGGTGACTCTACCCTGCTTGATGTACAAAACAATTTAAAATCGACATTAAAAGCTCTTTTCCTAAAATGGGTTTACCAGCATATTGATCATGCCTTTTATGTTGGCACAAATAACAAAGCTTACTTCAAAAAACATGGTTTAAATGATAGTCGACTTACTTTTGCACCACATGCAATTGATAACGAAAGATTTTCTGCTGATTATAATATCGAAGCAGATAAACTTCGTTGTAATTTAAGCATACCAACCGAAGCTATATTAATATTATTTGCCGGTAAGTTGGAAGAAAAAAAAGCCCCTTTGCTATTATTAAAGACCGTTTTAAGCTTAAAAAACCCTAACCTGCACTTATTGTTTGTTGGAAATGGAGCATTGGAAAAACAGTTAAAAGAGTTTCCAGCAGCTAAGGACAACATCCATTTTACAGATTTTAAAAATCAACTGGAAATGCCTGCAATTTATCAGGCTTGTGATCTGTTTTGTTTACCATCAAAAGGGCCCGGAGAAAGTTGGGGACTTGCGGTTAACGAGGCAATGGCTTGTAAAAAGGCAATTTTGGTATCAGATAAAGTTGGCTGCGCCGCTGATCTGGTTATTGAAAATTACAACGGAAGTATTTTTAAAAGCGATGATGAAAGTGATCTGCTTAAACATTTAGCTTTCCTTACAAAATCAAAAACTTTGCTCAAAAAGTACGGCGAAAATTCAGCGAAAATAATAAAGGAGTGGAATTTTTTAAAAATTGCTGAAGCAATTGAAAACAAAATACCTAATGAAAAGAACCGACCGTATAAAACTTAATTTCATCCGCAACTGGAACTTGCCCGGTAAAGAGCGCCTTTCGCATCTGTTTAAACCATCAAACCAATTAAAGCAGACCATAAATAATGGTATTATTTGGTTAAATAATGAAGATATTGCTATTTATACCACTGCTGATAATTATATTGAATGGACCATTTTAAGTACCGGCACATACGAAGATGAGGTTAATAAGTTAATAAGAATATCATTAAGACCGGGAGATATTGCTATAGATATTGGTGGCAATATTGGTTTGCAAAGTATTAGAATGGGGCAATGTGTTGGTGAAACGGGCAAAGTATTGGCTTTTGAACCACTTAATTACTTACGCCAAAAATTTGAAAACAATGTTAAACTAAACCGTTTAAATAATATCAGTTTATTCCCTTTTGCATTATCTGATGCTGAAAGCCGGGCCGAATTTAATATTAATACAAAGGCCTGGAACCAGGGAACTTTTAGCTTAAAAAATAATTATGGAAGCGATAAGCAACAAGTAATCATTAAAGTAGCTGATAACTGTGCGGAGATCAATTCTCTTTTGAAAGTGGATCTTATAAAAATTGATGTCGAAGGTTTTGAATTTAATGTATTACGTGGTTTAAAGAGTACTTTAATAAAACATAAGCCCCGCATAATTTTTGAATATGACAATAATTACTGGACTGCCCCAGGTCAGGATATTAATGAATGCTATAAATTTTTATGCGATCTTAATTATAAGATATATCAAATAACTTCTGTTGGCTGCGAGCTGATTATGAATGCAGATGTAATAGTTAGTGGCAATTTATTTTGCATACAAGCATGAATAATAAAGGAATTGTAAGATACCTTGTACTTTACATGCCATGGTTACTTGCTGTATTATTTAAGGAGGATTCCATATTATCGTACTTAATAGCATGGTTGGGTAGCTTTTTAATATTTTATCTTACACTAACCGGATGGGTAAAGCCTATTCCAAATGACAGGCGTTTAAGTGAACAGTTAATGCGCCCGTTATTTCTTATGCAAATAATATTTGCAGGGTTTATGTGCTGTACTACGATATTTTACTTCCTTAACACCTTGGGTTATGAAAATTTTGAAAAAGTAAACGCTTATAATTTAATAGATGAGAACAAACTAATGCTTGTTGCCCAGTGCCAACGCTATTACAGCCTTGGCCATGCTGCATTTGTTACAGGTATATTATTATGCATGGATTATTCAAAAACTAAAAAATACTACATTGAAGAAAATACGCTTGCAAATTTGCTTTTAAGAACTGCACTGATAAGCCTTCCGGTATCAATATTATTTACAAAATTACCTGGTCTATCTCAATTTTCTTTGCAATTTAATTCGTTAAGCTTTATTGCAGGTACACTTGCATTGGCTTTTGCAATACCTTTAAAAAAATCATTAAGTATAATAATTTGCCTTCTATTGTATTCATTTAATTTTTACAAGGCATTAGTATCCGGCTTTAAAGAACCTATAATAATAAGTGTAGTAGTATTGGGCATATTTTTGTATCCTAATTACAAAAAAACAATAGCTATAACCTTTGGTCCTTTGTTGTTAGTGTTATTTTTATTTCTTCCTGCATATGTAAATAATTTCCGTCAAAATGCTTGGTCTGGTACAGGTGTGGATGAATCTTCGCAGTTAGCCATTGATGCAGTATTTAGCAATGATGATATTGATAATTCAAATTGGGCATTTTTTGTTTATAGATTGAGTGAGATAGATATGTTTACAACTTTTGTTCAGTCCACTCCTAAAAATATTGATTATTATGGCACTACATTTTTAAAACAATCTGCCATAGCAATTATTCCACGTGTGGTTTGGCCAGACAAACCAGTAACTGAAAACTTAATTATGGAACGTGTATATAACGCAGGCGTGGTTATGAGAAGTTCAAGCGTATCTGCTAAACCCGCTTTTATTGTAGATGGCTATCTATCAGGCGGGATAATTGGCGTTTTTATTTCTCTTTTCGCATATGGCGCCATTGCCCAGTTAATATCTAACAAAGCCGAACATTTATTTGGTGGTTATATCTTAGGGTCGGCGCTTATATTTAGTGGTTTATTCCAGATATTTTGGCGGGGGTTAAGCTTTGAATTTTTAATAAACACTGTATTCTGGAGTTATATAAGTATGCTACTACTGCATCGCGTTTTATTACAAAATAAAATATTAAAAAGGTACTGAGAATACTTCACGTTACTGCTGCTTATAAACCAGCTTTTATATATGGCGGCCCAACCATGTCAGTTGCGCTTTTATGTGAACAATTAAGTACAGCCGGCGCTTATATTGAGGTATTTACCACTACAGCAAACGGGCTTAATGAACTTCCTGTAATTCCAAATAAACCTATTATTGTTGATGGTATTATAGTCACCTATTTCAGTCGTATTAGTAAGGATCACACTCATTTTTCACCTGCACTGATAAAAGCGCTTTTGGAAAGGGTGAACGAGTTTGACGTAGTGCATATTCATGCATGGTGGAACTTGGTTTCTGTTTTATCCTGCTACATAGCATTTTTAAAAAAAGTACCTGTAATTGTTTCACCAAGAGGCATGCTTAGCAATTACTCTTTTTCCAATAAAAACATTGGTTTCAAAAATTTAATCCATAAAGTTTTAGGCAGGCAACTATTAAAAAAAAGCAATATACACGTTACATCTGTTCAGGAGGCCGTTGCAGTAAGCAGGCTGGTTACACCTTCAAGCATTGCAACCATCCCTAATTTTGTTAAGCTTGGCGAAGAAAAAAACTATCCTGAAAAATTGCTCTCACCTTATTTAAAATTGCTTTTTTTTTCGCGGATAGAGGAAAAAAAAGGATTAGATATTTTACTTGACGCGCTTAAATTAGTTTCAATTCCCTTTCACCTAACCATTGCCGGCAGTGGCAATAAAGACTACATCGAAACATTAAAGGCTATTGCAGTAAACAACCATATTGATGATAAAATTTCATGGGCCGGTTTCTTTGGAGAAAATAAATTTGATCTGCTTCATCAGCATGACCTTTTAGTTCTGCCATCGCATAACGAAAACTTTGGCAACGTAGTTATTGAAAGTTTAAGTGTTGGCACAGCCGTTTTAGTAAGCGAGCATGTTGGCCTGGCAGATTATGTTACTAAAAATAAATTGGGTTGGGTTTGCCAAACAACACCACAATCGGTTAGCAATACAATAAATAATATCAGCATTAATCATATGGATGATTTGAAAGAAATCAATCAAACAGCGCCGGGTATAGTGCGTAATGATTTTACCGGTAACACATTAAGGCAGCAATATATAAACCTTTACCAAAAAATTACCGGGTATGAGTAAGTATAAACATTATGGAAATTATGATTATTAAAGCCCAATTAAATTGAACCCGCACTACTCTTTCATTGTACTAACTTGTAACGAAGAAATACATCTGCCAAGGTTGCTTGCATCAATGGCAAGTTTAAATGCTGCTGTATTTATATTGGATTCTGGCAGTACAGATAGCACTATACACATAGCTGAAAATGCCGGGGCTGTAGTGGCAAAACATCCATTTGAAAACCACCCTCGCCAGTGGCATCATGCTTTAAAAATTTTTAGTATACAAACCCCCTGGGTAATATGCCTGGATGCAGATCAGGTTATTACTCCTGAACTTCGCCGGCGTTTGATTGCTTTTAAAGACGAGGATTATCAAAACGTTAATGGTATTTACTTTAATCGTAAAAACATTTTTAAAGGAAGGTGGATCAAATATGGTGGTTATTATCCGTTTTACCTGCTTAAAATGATGAGGTATGGTATAGGTTATTCGGATATTAATGAAAATATGGACCACCGCATTATAGTTTCGGGCAATACCATTATTTGGAAAGATGGCCACATTATTGAAGAAAATTTAAAGGAGAATAAGATCAGTTTTTGGATAGAAAAGCATAATAGGTACAGCGACCTGCTTGCTGTTGAAGAAACCGAGCGTTTACTAAAACTAAGGCATCAAACAGTAAAACCGCGTTTTTGGGGATCGCCTGATGAACGTACTGCCTGGCTTAAACAATTATGGTGGCAATTACCGCGGTATGTAAGGCCTATGCTCTATTTTATTTACCGCATAATTTTTAAACTGGGTATACTAGATGGGCATACCGGAATAATTTTTCATTTTATACAAGGCTTTTGGTTTCGGCTAATGGTAGATATCAAAATTGATGAGATCATCAAACAAAATAAACCTGCCGAAAAATAACCTGCCGTTTACAAGAATAAATACCTTAACATAAATGCAGCAAATTAATCTGGCCTCTTACAATAATTACCCCTACCAACCGGGAGGCAACCCAATTAAACGGATACTATGGTTTTATGTAAACGCTTTAATATTTAAAACGAGCCTTTTTCCCTTTAGCGGTATCAAAGTTACGCTGCTTCGTACATTTGGTGCTTCAATTGGTCAAAATGTTGTTATAAGGCATCGCGTAAACATCAAATACCCGTGGTTGCTAAAAGTTGGAGATAATACCTGGCTTGGCGATGGTGTATGGATAGACAACCTGGTTATGGTAACCATAGGCAGTAATGTATGTATATCACAAGCTACTATATTGCAAACCGGAAGCCACAATTATAAAAAGACCTCGTTTAATCTAATTATTGGCAACATAGTACTGGAAGATGGTGTATGGATAGGTTGTGGAGCAATAGTAACACAAGGAGTTGTTGCAGCCTCTCATTCGGTTCTTTCCACCGGCTCGGTAGCTACTAAAAATATGGATGCTTACTTTATTTACCAGGGCAACCCTGCTGTTAAAGTTCGTAAGCGTGAAATTCTTTAGTCATATTTGTCTATATGTTTTCAAAAACCTGGCTTTATAAATTTATACTTGGTGTTATAGGAATTTTAGCAGTTGTTTTGGGTATACTTTTATATCTAACACCTGCAGCTATTTTCCCTGATCCCAGTTGGGGGTTCCAGGTAATGCGATCAATGGAGTTGGGCGGCGGGTTTAATATGCTTGTCACGCCAAGTCAAATCGACCTGGCCAAAAACATAAGCCGGTTTTTAACATGGTGGTCACCGGGGCAGTACCTCATACCCTACTTTTTTAAAGTAATTTTTGCTGTAAACACGGGGCAGGCTGCTGCCATTACAACTGCAATATGCCAAATAACAGGTTTAGCCGGTTTTTATACTTTCTTTAAAAAAGCAGGTTTTAGTCCACTTATTAGTGCATTAAGTTTGGTATTGATAGTTTGCCAGCAGGCATTTTTTAATCCGTATATTTTTTACAATGGCGGCGAGGTGTTACTCTTTGGCTTTTTGGGATGGTTTTTATACGGATGCATAGCGCTGGATAAGCCCGGTATTAAGTTGGTACTGTTTGTATTGTTTACCGGCTGGATCGGTTTTATCTGCAAATCATCATTTATATGGATGTATGCCGCCGGATTATTATTTATCTGGATCCGGCTGTCGCAGGGGCATACTACAATTAAGGGCTGGATCTTAAAAGGGCTTTGGCCGGGAATTCCTGCTATAGTATCTGTAGCTTGTATCTACATTTTTTATCTTTCAAAAGGCGCTAACCCTTCCTCATCATCAGGCGGGTTAAAGTTAACATGGAAAACATTTAGCTTCCCGCTTGCCTCTCCCCTGCTTTCGGGGTTTTCTGTTGATGACCTTTCTAACGGGTTAATTTTCCATAATGACCCTCCTGTATTTAATTATACATGGGCAATTGTAGTGCTACTGCTACTGGCAATATTAAGCTTAGCGCTTATCAGAGCCATATTGGTTTATGTGCCTAACAAAAGTTATGTGTTAATACTTATCACATTTTACTCGGTATCAGTAGTCTTTTTTAGCTTTGCTTATTTACGGGAAATGAATATATCATACGAGGCAAGACACTTCAGGCTGATAGGTTTACTTGTGACACCCGGAATTATTTGTTTGTTTGGTTATTTAAGCCAGACTTATAAAATTATGCTTGGCTTAGTGGCCCTATTTATTACGATCTTTAGTTTAATATTTTATATTGAGGGTTATAAGCGCCTTAAAAATGAAAACCCGCATGGCGCATCGGGCATTGCACAGCAGTTTATTGACCATGAATCAATGGATTATATAGCAAAGCTTGATAAACAAAACCACAATGCCTTGTTTGTTTTTACCAGTCCGGATCTTGGACTTGATATTGAGCACAACCGGTTCATTACATTACTACCTTTAGATCCTGATATTAGTATAAACTATAATGAATGGGTACACAAAGGGCACTCAGGGCCCATATATATACTCCTTCCATCAAAATATATTGGTATAAGAGCGTCGGTATATTTAAAATGCTTTCCGGGATATAAAGGGTTTTCGCTTAAAGAGATAAGCAACGATTACGTATTGTATTACTCTAATACTTACAGGTAAAACCTTACTTGTTAATCTCTTTCCAAAGCAGGTCCTTTAGCTCGGTAATATTTTTTTGAGCTACTGACGATATGAAAACATACGGTATATCTGCCGGTACTTCTTTCTCCATCTCTTGCTGCAATTCATCATCCAGCATATCTGATTTTGTAATGGCCAGCACACGCGGCTTATGCATCAGTTCGGGATTATACTCGTTCAGTTCTTTTAACAGAATAGTGTATTCTTCTTTGATAGTACGAGCTGTATCAGCCGGTACCATAAATAACAGTACCGAGTTACGTTCAATATGCCTCAGAAAACGGATACCTAAACCCTTACCTTGTGATGCACCTTCTATAATACCGGGTATATCTGCCATAACAAATGATTTATTGTTACGGTACCCAACTATCCCCAGGTTAGGAACAAGCGTTGTAAAGGCGTAATCGGCTATCTCGGGCTTTGCTGCCGATACTACTGACAGCAAGGTTGATTTACCTGCATTAGGGAAACCTACCAAACCAACATCAGCCAGAATTTTTAATTCAAGAATGTTCCAGTCTTCCTGGCCGTCTTCACCGGGTTGGGCAAAACGTGGCGTTTGTTTAGTAGCAGTTTTAAAGTGCCAGTTACCTAAGCCGCCACGGCCGCCATGGGTTAATATTTTAGTTTCACCGTCGGTATTTATTTCAAAAAGCACTTCGCCGGTTTCGGCATTTTTGGCAATAGTACCCAGCGGTACTTCCAATATCTCATCACGGCCGGTTTTGCCGCTTCTTAATGAGCTGCCACCTCCGTCACCATCTCCGGCAATTACGTGTTTGCGGAATTTAAGGTGCAATAAAGTCCATAGCTGGGCATTACCTTTTACAATAACATGCCCGCCCCTGCCGCCATCGCCACCATCAGGGCCACCCATTGAGGTTAATATATCTCTGTGCAAATGTGAAGAACCCGCACCACCGTGACCGGAACGGCAACAGATCTTTACATAATCAACAAAATTTGAACCTTGA
>JAQBNZ010000013.1 GCA_028288285.1 Mucilaginibacter sp. | reverse complement strand
TTGGTCACATAACGCCGGAAGCTTATGACGGTGGGGGTATTGCCTTTGTGAAAGATGAAGACCGCATATTTATTGATGCCATAAACCGCACCATTAATGTAATGATAAGTGACGAAGAGTTTGCTGCACGCAAAGCCGCATGGAAACAGCCTGCTTTAAAAGTAACCAAAGGCTTATTATACAGGTACGCAAAAACGGTAAGTACAGCGGCCGAAGGTTGCGTAACAGATGAAATGCCTTAATTGTCTGAACCCAGAATTTATAGAATTAAAGAATTGACAGAATAGAAAAATCGGTGTAATCAAAGGGTAATATGGAAACACAAACAATCACACAGGAATTAGGTGAAAGCACAAAAGTGAAAACGCCAACCATTGAGGTTTCAGGATCGGTAGCTTTATTAGAGGCATTGATTGTTGAAGGTGTGGAAACCATTTTCGGTTATCCGGGTGGTGCCATCATGCCTATTTATGATGCTTTATATGATTATAATAATAAGCTGAACCATATCCTTGTTCGTCATGAGCAGGGTGGCATTCATGCCGGTCAGGGTTATGCGCGTACATCCGGCAAAGTGGGTGTTGTGTTTGCAACAAGCGGCCCGGGTGCTACAAATTTAGTTACCGGTTTGGCTGATGCGCAGATAGACAGTACGCCTTTAGTTTGTATTACCGGACAGGTATTTGCACACTTATTAGGTACCGATGCTTTCCAGGAAACCGACGTGATAAACATCACTACCCCGGTTACCAAATGGAATTACCAGGTAACTGATGCTACCGAGATTCCGGAGGTTATTGCCAAAGCATTTTACATTGCTAAAAGCGGCCGTCCCGGACCTGTGCTTATAGATATTACCAAAAACGCGCAAATCCAAAAGTTCAATTACGAAGGATATGTAAAATGCAATCATATTCGCAGCTACAGGCCAAAACCAATTGTTAGGCCGCAGTATATACAACAAGCTGCCGAGCTTATCAATCAGGCTAAAAAACCATTTATAATATGGGGCCAAGGTGTAATATTAGGCAGCGCCGAACAGGAGTTTAAAGCTTTTGTAGAAAAAAGTGGCATCCCGGCTGCGTGGACCGTTTTAGGAGCTGGCGCTATCCCAACAGATCACCCTCAAAATGTGGGTATGCTGGGTATGCATGGTAATTACGGGCCCAACGTATTAACTAATGAGTGCGATGTGCTGATTGCTATAGGCATGCGCTTTGATGACCGTGTTACAGGCCGCCTTGATAAATATGCTAAACAGGCAAAAGTTATCCACCTGGATATTGACCCGGCCGAGATTGATAAGAACGTTAAAAGTACTGTACCTGTATGGGGCGACTGTAAAGAGACCCTGCCCCTGCTTACAGCATTGGTTGAACAAAAACCACATACCGAATGGTTAAACCTTTTTAATGAATATACCCAAAAAGAGGTTGAAGCTGTAATTTATGATGAGTTAAACCCAACCAGTGGCGAAATGACCATGGGCGAGGTAATAAAACAACTAAATGATATTACTAAAGGCGAAGCAGTAATTGTAACTGATGTTGGCCAGCACCAAATGGTGGCTTGCCGTTATGCTAAGCTAAATAAAACCCGCAGCAACGTTACCAGCGGCGGTTTAGGCACAATGGGCTTTGCTCTGCCGGCTGCAATTGGCGCTAAGTTTGGTGCTCAAGATCGTACTGTTGTTGCCATTATTGGCGATGGTGGTTTCCAAATGACTTTACAGGAACTGGGTACTATTATGCAGAGCGGTGTTGATGTAAAGATCATCATTTTAAACAACCGTTTCCTGGGTATGGTTCGCCAATGGCAGGAACTGTTTAATGATCGCCGCTATTCTTTTGTTGATATCCAAAGTCCTGATTTTGTGATGGTAGCCAAAGGGTATGGCATCAACGGAAAAACAATTTCTGAACGTGAACACCTGGCATCGGCACTAAATGAAATGCTGGATCATAAAGGTTCATACCTGTTAGAAGTAATGGTGACCAAAGAAAACAACGTTTTCCCGATGGTACCACAAGGTTGCAGTGTAAGCGAGATCAGGTTAAAGTAAAACGCCCTTAAAAAGACAACAACATGGAAACTCCAGATAACGAAAAGCAAGAATACAACATAACGGTTTATACCGAAAACCAAATTGGTTTGCTGAACCGTATTGCTATTATATTTACAAGGCGCAAAATCAATATTGATAGCTTGAATACCTCTCCGTCTGAGATTGAGAGCATTCATCGCTTTAACATTGTGATAACAGAATCTGAGGAAGTAGTGCGTAAGCTAACCCGCCAGATTGAGAAACAGGTAGAAGTACTTAAAGTATACTACCATACCAATGCTGATGTTATTTGGCAGGAACTTGCCTTATACAAGGTGTCTACAGATGTTATTGCCGAGAAAGTAAGCGTTGAGCGTTTGCTTCGCGAAAATGGTGCAAGAGTGGTAGTACTGCGTAAGGATTACACCGTATTTGAAACAACAGGCCACCGCGAAGAAACTGATAACCTTATCAGCATTCTGCAGCCTTACGGCCTTATTGAATTTGTACGCAGCGCACGTGTAGCCATCATAAAAGACAGCGAAGGTTTTAACAGCAAATTACGCGAGTTTGAAAGACTTGAACCGGGCGAAGACGTTGTAGAAAATGAATACTTAAACCAAGGACAAAAAGTATTTACGATGTAAATAGAGAAACGTCATTGCTTCGTACCTCGCAATGACGGAAAAATTTGAAACTTAAATTACTCATATAATAAAAATCGGTGGAATCACACAAAATCAGTGAGATCATCAAAAATAAAAATCAAAAACAATGGCAAAACTAAATTTCGGCGGTAGTGAAGAAAATGTAGTAACCCGCGAAGAGTTCCCTTTATCAAAAGCTCAGGAGGTATTAAAAAACGAAGTTGTAGCAGTAATTGGCTATGGCGTTCAAGGTCCAGGCCAGGCACTCAATCAAAAAGACAATGGCATTAACGTAATTGTTGGTCAGCGTAAAGGCACAAAAACATGGGATAAAGCTATAAGCGATGGCTTTGTACCGGGCGAAACCCTTTTTGAAATTGAAGAAGCCCTTGAAAAAGGAACAGTAATTTGTTATTTATTAAGCGATGCAGCACAGATAGCTTTATGGCCAACTGTTAAAAAACACTTAACGCCAGGTAAAGCATTATACTTCTCTCACGGATTTGGTATCACTTTTAACGAACAAACAGGCATTATCCCTCCTGCTGATGTTGACGTATTTTTGGTTGCTCCTAAAGGATCAGGCACATCATTACGCCGCATGTTTTTACAGGGCCGTGGCTTAAACTCAAGCTACGCTATTTTCCAGGATGCAACAGGCAAGGCATTTGATCGTGTAATTGCTTTAGGTATTGCTGTAGGTAGCGGTTACCTTTTCGAAACCGATTTCAAAAAAGAAGTGTTCAGTGATTTAACCGGCGAGCGTGGTACGCTTATGGGTTGTATCCAGGGTATTTTTGCTGCACAGTATGATGTTTTGCGCGCCAATGGCCACTCACCATCTGAAGCATTTAACGAAACTGTTGAAGAGCTTACCCAATCATTAATGCCTTTAGTTGCAGAAAATGGTATGGACTGGATGTACGCCAATTGTTCAACCACCGCACAACGCGGTGCATTAGACTGGTGGAAAAAATTCCGCGATGCTACTAAACCGGTATTTGAAGAATTATACAAAAGCGTTGCAACAGGTGTTGAGTCACAAAAATCAATCGATTCAAACAGCAAGGCTGATTACCGCGAGAAATTAGATGCAGAATTAAAAGAACTACGCGATAGCGAATTATGGCAGGCAGGTAAAACTGTCCGCAGCTTAAGGCCAGAAAATCAGGCTGTAGAAGCATAAGGAAGTTTAAGGTTAAAAGTGTAAAGCAGCAGCTATCAGCTCCTTACTTTGCACTTTTAACTTTCCACTTTTGACTTTATACTTAAAAACATGGGACAGACATTATTCGATAAGATTTGGGATGCACACGTCGTCAGTAGCAACGAGGGGTTCCCTGATATTTTATACATCGATACACATTTCATACACGAGGTAACCAGTCCGCAGGCATTTGATGGTTTGCGCGCAAGAGGCTTACCGGTTTTCAGGCCAAAACAAACCGTTGCCACGGCCGATCATAACGTTCCTACCTGGAACCAGCACCTACCCATTAAAGAAGAACTTTCCCGCTATCAGGTTGATATGCTCACTAAAAACTGCGCAGAGTTTGGTATTGAACTTTACGGTTTAGGGCACCCCTTCCAGGGTATTGTGCATGTTATAGGGCCTGAGCTGGGCATTACCCGTCCGGGTGGTACTTATGTTTGCGGCGATAGTCATACCTCAACCCATGGTGCTTTTGGTGCCATAGCTTTTGGTATAGGCACGTCACAGGTAGAGCAGGTAATGGCTACGCAGTGTTTGCTTCAACAGCGCCCCAAGCGCATGAAAATTGAAGTTAACGGCAAGCTGCACAAAGGCGTAGGCGCTAAGGATATTATCCTTTATATTATTTCACAGATAAGTGCTGCCGGCGGTACAGGTTATGCTGTTGAATATGCTGGTGATACCATCCGCTCGTTAAGCATGGAGGGCCGTATGACTATCTGTAACATGAGCATTGAAATGGGTGCGCGCTGTGGCTTAATTGCACCTGATGAAACTACTATTGAATACGTAAAAGGCCGTGAATTTGCCCCTAAAGGCGAAGAATGGGATAAGGCAGTGGCTTACTGGAAAACTTTGTATTCTGATGAAGATGCAGAGTTTGATTCTGTTTTAAGCTTTAAAGCCGAAGATATTGAGCCAATGATTACCTACGGAACAAATCCGGGAATGGGCATTGGTGTTACACAGCACGTTCCGCAAACTTCTTCTTTTGAGCAAAAAGAACAAGGATCATACAAAAAGGCCCTTGATTACATGGGTTTACATGATGATGAACAATTATTGGGCAAACCTATTGATTACGTTTTCATAGGCAGCTGTACAAATTCCCGTATTGAGGATTTGCGACAGGTAGCCGAGTTTGTAAAAGGCAAACACAAGGCAGACAATGTTACTGTTTGGGTGGTGCCCGGTTCAAAACAAGTACAGCAGCAAGCCATCCGAGAAGGACTGGATAAGATTTTTGATGCAGCAGGTTTCCCGTTACGCGAACCTGGTTGCAGCGCATGTTTAGGTATGAATGAGGACAAAATTCCGGCAGGAAAATATTGTGTATCTACCTCAAACAGGAACTTTGAAGGCAGGCAAGGACCAAACTCCCGTACGTTTCTGGCAAGCCCGTTAACAGCGGCAGCATCAGCAATTACGGGTGTGGTTACTGATATAAGAGATTTTTTGTCTGAAGAAGAATTGGTAAGTTAAATGTGTCATTTCGAGGAGGAACGACGAAGCAATCTCCTCTCATGCATATCGTTCATGCAAAGTTAAAGAGATTGCCGCGCTATCGTCGCAATGACATAAAATAGAAACTATGAGTACTAAAATATTTAAACATATACAAACCAGCGCGGTACCACTGCCTATCGAGAATATTGATACGGACCAGATCATCCCTGCAAGGTTTTTAAAGGCCACCACCCGCGAGGGTTTTGGTAATAACCTGTTCCGCGATTGGCGTTTTGATAACGACGGTAACCCTAAGCAGGATTTTATATTGAATAATCCAACTTACAGCGGCAAAATACTGGTAGCCGGTAAAAACTTTGGTTGCGGCAGCAGTCGTGAGCACGCTGCCTGGGCACTGGCCGATTACGGTTTTGATGCTGTAGTAAGCAGCTTTTTCGCCGATATTTTTAAAGGTAATGCCTTAAATAACGGCCTTTTGCCGGTACAGGTGAGTGATGATTTTTTAAAGAAACTGTTTGATGCCATTTTTGCAGATCCAAATGCGGTGATTGAAGTGAACCTGGTAGATCAGTTTATAAAAATTGTAGCTACCGGTGAGCAGGAAAACTTTGAGGTTAACCCCTACAAAAAAGCCTGTATGACAAATGGTTATGATGATATAGACTATATTTTGAGCAAAAAGGAACTGGTTGAGGAGTTTGAAGGAAGGTAAAGAGTTGAAAAGCCCGGCAAACTAATTAACCATTTAATAAATGAGCCAAAAGGATATAAAAAGAGAAGGCCAGGGAACAGCTAAACTATTTGATGAACGTAGTTTAACGGCCGATTATGCAACTCTCTCTCCCCTGCTGCAGAAAGGCTGGAGCGTGTTGGATGTAGGTTGCGGCACTGGTGCCATCTCAAAAGATATAGCCTTAAAGGTTGGCGAAACAGGGCATGTAACCGGGATTGATAACACAGCATACTTTATCCAAAGTGGTAAAGAAACTTATGCAGACGTGAAAAACCTTGAGTTAATACATGCTGATATGTTTGTGTACAACCCGATGAAGAAGTTTGATTTGATTGTAGCCGCGAGGGTTTTACAATGGCTCAATAATCCGCAGGAGGCGATAAAAAGGTTAAAATCAATGCTAAAGCTAGGTGGTATACTATCCATATTGGATTACAATCACGAAGCATTAGAGTGGCAACCTCAGCCTCCGGCAAGTATGCGCCAGTTTTATGCTACCTTTTTAAGATGGCGGGCTGATGCACATATGAACAATCATATAGCCGAAGATTTGCCTGAATATTTTGAACAAGCTGGATTCAGCGCTATAGAGATATTAGAGGCAAATGAGGTTTATAAAAAAGGCGAGGATAATTTCCTGTCGAAGGTTGGCATTTGGGCCAAGGTGGCACAATCAACCCAAATGGTTGAAGAAGGATATTTAGATGATAACGACCGGTTAAAAGCAATAGCCGATTATAACGAATGGATACAAAGCGACGCGCAACTGATGATAATGAAATTAAAAGAAGTGCGCGGGACTAACGAATAAAAAAATGGGAGTTAAAAAACACATATTAGTAATACCCGGAGATGGCATTGGCCCCGAAGTAACAACCTGGGGTAAGGCTGTTTTAGAAAAAATTGCCGGTCAATTTGGCCATCAATTCACTTATGATGAGGCTTTAATGGGCCATGTGGCCATTGAGGCTACAGGCAATCCCCTCCCTGATGAAACACTTAACAAAGCAAAAACCAGCGATGCCATTTTATTTGGCGCGGTTGGTCATGCTAAATATGATAATGATCCATCGGCAAAAGTGCGCCCTGAGCAGGGTTTATTGAAGATACGTAAGGAACTGGGCTTGTATGCTAACCTGCGTCCTATTATGTTATTTGACGAGTTGCTTGATGCATCAAGCTTAAAGCCGGAGATATTGAAGGGTACTGATATCCTGTTCTTTCGTGAGTTAACGGGTGACGTTTATTTCGGCGAAAAGAAACGCAGCGAGGATCGCCAAACAGCATCCGACCTGATGATCTATCACCGTTATGAAGTAGAGCGTATCGCCAGGAAAGCATTTGAAGCAGCACGTGTCCGCAGTAAAAAATTGTGCTCTGTAGATAAGGCTAACGTACTGGAATCGTCACGCCTGTGGCGCGAGGTAGTACAGGACATGGCTAAAGAATACCCGGATGTGGAAACCGAGCACATGTTTATTGACAATGCAGCCATGCAGCTTGTAAAAAATCCTAAAAAGTTTGACGTGGTATTAACCGCTAACCTTTTCGGTGATATTTTAACAGACGAGGCATCACAAATAGCAGGCTCAATGGGTATGCTGGCATCAGCATCAATTGGTGATGGCACCGGTTTTTTTGAGCCTATCCACGGTTCGGCACATGATATTGCCGGGCAGGACAAAGCTAATCCGCTGGCCTCCATCCTATCAGTTGCCCTGATGCTGGAGATTAGCTTCGGACTAAAAGATGAAGCCAAAAATATAACATCAGCAATAGATAAAACACTTAAAAACGGTTACCGCACAGGCGATATAGCCAATGCCGCCACAGATAAAAGCAAAATTTTAGGCACAAAAGCCATGGGGCAAAAAGTGCTGGAGTATTTAGGATAAAACTAAAAACGCAATGAACTAATATGAAATGGAACGCTGAATTATATGACCAGAAGCATGCATTTGTTTACCAGTTTGGTGAAAATGTGCTGGAGGTACTGGATGCTAAACCCGGTGAGCACATTCTTGATATTGGTTGTGGTACTGGTTATTTAACGCAGCAAATTCAAAATGCAGGGGCTATTGTAAAGGGTACTGATTATTCGGCTAACATGATAGCGCAGGCAAAAGCCAATTACCCCGGCGTTAACTTTGAGGTAACCGACGCTGCCAATTTTGATGAAGCAGGAAAGTATGATGCTGTTTTTTCTAACGCTGCCTTGCACTGGATAAAAAACCAGGATGGCATGATGCAAAGCGTTTACAAAAGCCTTAAACCCGGCGGCCGTTTTGTTGCCGAAATGGGTGGTAAAGGCAATGTTGCCAAATTGATAGCTGCAACTAAGCAAGTGCTTAATCAGCGTGGCTATCATGAACAGGCAAAAACACAGGTATGGTATTTCCCATCGCTGGGCGAATATGCGAGCCGGTTAGAGAAGCATGGCTTTAGGGTAACCTTCGCTTCGCATTTTGATCGTAAAACGCCACTGCAAGATGGCGATGAGGGGGTAGCTAAATGGATAACTATGTTTGCCCCATTGTATCTGGTAGGTATCCCAAAGGAAGAAAAAGAACAAATGCTGGCAGAAGTTACTGCATTGCTTGAACCCGAATACAACGAGAATGGGCAATGGTATGCTGATTATAAAAGATTAAGATTTATAGCTGTAAAAGAGAATTGAGTTACTTATGGCCAGTGGTTTAATACCACTGGCTAACAGAAAATCACTATTCCAAACAGAAACCAAACTATTAAAAAAAGAAAAATTATGTTACACGACCCTAACCGCGTTTATGTTTTTGATACCACGCTTCGCGATGGCGAGCAGGTACCGGGATGCCAGCTGACAACCCCTGAAAAGATCGAGATAGCCCGCGAGCTGGAAGCGCTGGGCGTGGATATTATTGAGGCAGGTTTCCCGGTATCAAGTCCGGGAGATTTTAACAGCGTTGTTGAAATATCAAAGGCTGTAAAAGACCCTATTGTTTGCGCACTTACCCGTGCCAACAAAAACGATATTGATGTAGCTGTAGAATCATTGCAATATGCAAAACGCCCTCGTATACATACCGGTATTGGTGCATCAGATACCCACATTAAGTTAAAATTCAACAGTACACGTGAGGAGATTTTGGAGCGTGCGGTGGAAGCGGTGAAATATGCGAAGAAATCTGTTGAGGATATTGAATTTTATGCTGAAGATGCCGGCCGTGCCGATATTGAATACCTTGCCAAAATGGTAGAGGCGGTTATTGCTGCCGGTGCCACAGTGGTAAACATACCAGATACTAACGGCTATTGCCTCCCCGACCAATATGGCAGCAAAATCAAGTTCCTGAAAGAGAACGTTAAGAATATTGATAAGGCCATTATCTCGGTTCATTGCCATAATGACCTGGGCCTGGCTACGGCTAATTCAATTGCCGGCTTGCAGAACGGTGCCCGCCAGATAGAGGGTACCATTAACGGAATAGGCGAACGCGCAGGTAACACTTCTATTGAAGAAGTGGTTATGGTGCTGAAAACACATGCTGTACTTGGCTTGCATACTAATGTTAACAGCAAGAATTTTTACGAAATAAGCCGCATGATAAGCAGCCAGATGCGTATGCCTGTGCAGCCAAACAAAGCTATTGTAGGCAGCAATGCATTCGCGCATAGTTCAGGGATCCATCAGGATGGTTTTTTAAAGAGCCGTGAGAACTATGAGATCATTCGCCCGGAGGATGTGGGCTTCCCGAGTGCCAGTATTGTTTTAACCGCGCGTAGCGGCCGTCATGCGCTTAAATTTCATTTAGAGCGACTTGGACACACACTGGGTAAAGAAGAGCTTTTGGAGGTATATAAACGCTTTTTAACGCTTGCCGATAGCAAGCTGGATATAAATGATGATGACCTGTTAAGCTTAGTAGCTTACAGGTTGGTAAAGAACTAAGTAATGGATACAGCAACGCAAGTGCATTTAGATTTTGATGCCGCCTACGCAAGGCTAAAAGATGTGGTGAGGCATACTCCCCTGGAGTATAACGACCGCCTGTCTGAAAAATACGAATGCGAGATATACTTAAAACGTGAGGACCTGCAGATAGTACGCTCTTATAAACTAAGAGGGGCCTATAATATGATAAGCAGGCTAAATGCCGAGCAGTTAAGCCGTGGGGTGGTATGTGCCAGTGCCGGTAACCATGCGCAGGGTGTAGCTTTTTCCTGCAAAAAGCTGGGTACAAAAGGCGTAATTTTTATGCCCGAGATTACCCCAAAACAAAAAGTAAAGCAAACAGAAATGTTTGGCAACGGCAATGTAGAGCTAGTGTTAACCGGCGATACTTTTGATGATTGCCTGCGCGAAGCATTAATATATACCCAAGCTCATGGTATGACGTTTATTCCCCCATTTGATAATGAGCAGATAATAGAGGGGCAGGGAACTGTTGGTGTTGAGATATTGAAAGATCTTAAAGATGTTGAAGTGGTTATTATGCCTGTTGGCGGTGGTGGTTTAGCTGCCGGTACAGGTACTTTTCTTAAACAAAAGAATCCGGGAATTTTATTGATAGGTGTTGAACCTGATGGCGCGCCGTCTATGGTAACTGCTCTTGAAAAAGGTGAACCAGTAACTTTAGGACAGATAGATCGCTTTGTTGATGGTGCAGCAGTTAAACGTGTGGGCGAGAAAACATTTTCAATATGTAAAGATGTTTTGGATGATATGCTTACTGTTCCCGAGGGAAAAGTTTGTACCACCATTTTAAAACTATATAATGAGGATGCAATAGTTGTTGAGCCCGCAGGTGCATTATCCGTTACGGCGCTGGATGCTTGCCGCGAGCAAATAAAAGGCAAAAAAGTGGTTTGCGTTATCAGCGGTGGCAATAATGATATTGACCGCATGCAGGAGATAAAAGAAAAATCTCTTTTATATGAAGGATTAAAGCATTACTTCATCGTTCGCTTTCCGCAACGCCCGGGTGCTTTAAAGCTGTTTGTAAATAACGTATTAGGCCCTGGTGATGATATTACCCGTTTTGAGTTCATCAAGAAAAACTCAAAAGAGAACGGCCCTGCATTGGTAGGTATCGAACTAAAGAATGCAGAGGACTATCCTGCTTTATTGCAGCGTATGGAAGAGCATCGTTTTGAAGTAATTGAACTAAACAGAGACCAAACTTTGTTTGAATATTTGGTGTAACTATCTCTGCTGCGGCCGGAGGCCTTATAATATAACACACTCGGCTGGAGCCGAGCGTGGGCTGGATTAAAAAAAATAAAATAAATCAGTCGCTCGGCTCCAGCCGAGTGACCACTATTATAAGGCCGCCGGCCGCCTAAAAACCTAAAATCTTCATAGCCTCTGTTGCCGCAATCTGTCCTGATATCAATGCAGGAGGTACACCCGGACCAGGTACGGTTAGCTGACCGGTAAATAATAAATTTTTTATATGCTTTGCCCTCATGCCGGGTTTAAAAAAAGCGGTTTGGGCAAGGGTGTTAGCCAGTCCGTAGGCATTTCCTTTAAAGGAGTGGTAATCAGCTTTAAAGTCCTTAAGTGCATAGCTGCGTTTCACTACTATTGATTCCCTGATGTTTTGCCCTGTAATGTGCTCAAAACGGTTCATCATCATATCAAAATACTTTTCGCGGGTAGCATCGTCATCATCCAAGCCAGGAGCAATTGGCATTAAAAAGAATAAGTTTTCACCGCCCTCCGGTGCAGCATCCGGGTCTGTTTTAGAGGTACAGCACACATAAAAAAGCGGTTTACTTGGCCATTTAGGGTCTTTATATATTTCTTTTGCATGCAGCTCAAAATCTTCATCAAAAAATAAATTATGATGCTGTATACCTTCAATTTTTTTGCTTATGCCAATATAAAACAACAAGCTGGAAGGCGACATAGTACGATTATTCCAATATTTTTCGGTGTAATTACGCTCCGGCTTTTCTAAAAGAGACTGATCAGTATGTTCGTAATCTGCGCCAGCAATTACAAAATCGGTATTAAAGGCGCCTTGATTAGTTTGAATAGTATTAGCCTGTTTGTTTACAACATCAATCTTAGTTACTTCTGTATTCAGATGGATATCAACACCGTAGCTTTGAGCAATACTTACTATTGCCTTCACAACCTCATTCATCCCGCCCATTGGGTACCAGGTACCAAGGGCAAGGTCAGCGTAATTCATCATGCTGTACATAGCGGGTGTATCCTTTGGTGTTGCCCCTAAAAACAATACCGGAAACTCCAGTAACTTTATAAGCTTAGGGTTTTTAAAATATTTGCGTACATGGCTGCTCATACTGGTTAACAGCTGCATGCTCATGCTTTTCTTAATCAGGTTAAAATCAATAAACTCCGTAATAGAATGCGATGGACGGAACACATATTCGCCCATCCCCACCTTGTATTTATAAGCAGCTTGCTCTAAAAATTTACGTAAACCTGCACTGCTGCCAGGTTCTATATTGTCAAAAAGCTTTTCCAGTTCGCTCATGCTGGCAGGTACATCCAGCTCATCATCCTTGCCATAGTAAATGCGGTAACCGGGATCAAGCCGTCTTAGTTCATAAAAGTCTGACGGTTTCTTTCCAAAAAGAGCAAAAAAATTCTCAAATACATCAGGCATCCAATACCAACTGGGGCCCATGTCAAATTTAAAGCCGTCCTTTTCCCAAAAACGTGCACGACCCCCAGGCTGGTCGTTCTTTTCCAGTATAGTAACTTTGTGGCCTTCTTTAGCAAGCACACATGCCGAAGCCAGGCCGGCAAAACCTGCTCCAATTACTACAATATGCTTTTTTTTACCCATCACGGCCAAATTAAGCAAAATGTTGTAAGCTTCTAAAAAACAATCCCGTATTCATTTTGTACTTTTACGGTAACCCCGACCGGTAAATGAATTTATTTGACGAAACGTGTTTTGAGTGCAGTAAACTGATCACTACTAAGTATAGTACATC
The DNA here is from genome assembly GCA_028288285.1 of Mucilaginibacter sp. Lineage (GTDB taxonomy): Bacteria > Bacteroidota > Bacteroidia > Sphingobacteriales > Sphingobacteriaceae > Mucilaginibacter. The sequence goes on along the minus strand of JAQBNZ010000013.1, from coordinate 8,580 downwards.
GTTTAGTATGGGTATAAACGCCTTCGAAAAACGCTTCAGGTACCCTGTTTACGCCATATATGGCTTTGTGCGTTATGCCGATGAAATTGTTGACACATTGTATGGGCATAATCAGCGCCAGTTAATTGATGATTTTCGAGAGGAAACTTTTAAAGCTATTGACCGTGGTATAAGTACCAACCCGGTCTTGCATTCTTTTCAGCAGGCGGTAAACCAGTATGGTATTGAAAAAGACCTGATAGACGCTTTTTTAAACTCCATGAAAATGGATCTGGATAAAACGGCCTATGATGATGATGGCTATAAAGCTTACATCTACGGCTCGGCAGAAGTTGTTGGCCTAATGTGCCTGCGCATTTTTTGCGAAAATGATGGCACCCTGTATAAGCAACTGATGCCAAAAGCCCGAAGTCTGGGATCGGCGTTTCAAAAAATAAACTTTTTGAGAGATATCAAGTCAGATTATGAAGACCGCGGGCGTACTTATTTCCCGGAGGTTGATTTTAATAACTTTACCGAGCAGGATAAAAATTTTATAGAGACAGACATTAAAAAAGACTTTGACGATGCTTTAGAAGGCATAAAGTTATTGCCAATGGGCAGCCGTTTGGGTGTGTATGTGGCTTATATATATTACCTGCAATTATTTAAAAAAATACGCAGCACTACGGCAAATAACATTATGCAAAAAAGGATAAGGGTTTCTGGTACGCATAAAATAAGCTTGTACTTTAAGGCTATGCTACATCAAAAACTGAATGTAATTTAATAATTAACATTGTTTAAATACTTCTCCGATGCCAATTAAATTCAAATATATATTGCTATCAGCATTTATGCTACTGTTATTACCTATCAATCATACCAGCGCTTTTACTAAGCATGATGATATAGAATCCAACCTGCATGTTATACGCAAATTGCTGATAAGCGCTATGAGCAGTAAAAAAACCACCGACTCGTTATACGCAAACCTTAATGCTATTAAAGATCGCTCGGCATTAACAAACGGTTACATAGGTACATTAGAGGCCCTAAAAGCCAAACATGCCCTAAACCCTTATTTTAAGATTAAATATTTGAGCAATTCTGAAAAAACATTTAAGGCCGCCGTAAATCGCGATCCGCATAATATCGAAATTCGTTTTTTGCGCTTTTCTGTTGAGCATCATGTACCGGGCTTTTTAGGCTACAATAAAAACTTGAATGCCGACCGCCAGGAGATTATTGAACAGCTGGACAAAAAATATTATGCTTCGGCAGATAAGCCATTGGTTAAAACAATTATTACATTTTTGATAAATTCAAAAAGATGTACCCTAGCAGAAAGCAATAATTTAAAACAGTACTTAGCCGCATTATAGTGAAATATACCTACCTGCTAATTAATGTATTGACCATTTTTTTTCCGATTATATTATCGTTTGATAAGCGGGTAGCATTTTATAAAAGCTGGAAGTTCATTTGGCCGGGTATGGCTATTACCGGCCTGTTATTTTTATTTTGGGACGTGCTGTTCACCATTAATGGCGTTTGGTCTTTCAATGATAAATACATAACCGGCATTAAGTTTTTTGATCTGCCGGCAGAGGAGATTCTATTCTTCCTGACCGTTCCCTTTGCCTGTATTTTTATTTATTTTTGTTTAAATTACTATGTAAAATGGTCAATAAGCAATGATGTGGCACGCAGTATCTCCGGCTTACTTGTCATTGCATCGGCTTTTATACTGCTGGATAATTTCAATAGGTTATATACTGCGGTTACATTTAGTTTATTGGCAATTGTATTGCTGTTTTTGTTGTTTGTTATTAAAGCCGATTGGCTCAATCGCTTTTATCTGGCCTATTTAGTATCGCTTATTCCATTTTATATAGTTAATGGCTTACTTACATCAATACCTGTAGTACAGTACAACAACCATCAAAACCTGGGTATAAGAATTTGGACCATCCCCTTTGAGGATCATTTTTATAGTATGGCACTTTTACTGATGAATATTGCTTTCTTTGAATACTTTAAATTGAGAAAGACAACCACTGCCAAATGACCGAGCTGCCCATCTACACTAAATCACAACTGGCCCTGCGTAACGGGCAGGATAAGCCGCAGATATGGGTAGCCTATAAGGGAATAATATATGATGTAACCGAAAGCCGCCTATGGCAAAATGGAAAACATTACGAACATTGGGCCGGCCAGGACCTCACCGACGAACTACCCGATGCACCGCATACCGAAACCGTGTTTGAGAAGTTTAAGGCGATAGGAAGACTTTAATAAAACTTTACTCCACAAAAAAACCCGCCATTAAGCGGGTTTCTGTATATGTTGAGTTTAATATTAATTTTCAGCATAGATAGGTTTTGCAACACCGTTATCATAAGCTTTTAAATTCTTTTTAAGCAATTTGCGAGCCACGTGTATACGGGTTTTAACTGTACCAATAGGGATAGTTAAATGATCAGCAATCTCGTGATACTTATGTCCTTCAAAGTACATGGTAAATGGTATATAGTAATCTGCTGGTAACCTTTCTAAAGCTCTTTTAATATCATCCATTACAAACTTAGCTTCACCTTGATTTTTTGTTGAGCTGAATACAAGGTTAGGAGAAGATATCTCATCGCTTTTGGTAACAAAAGTGCTCATTTTAACAAAACGGCGATAGTTGTTAATGAAGGTATTCTTCATGATAGTATATAACCATCCTTTTAAGTTGGTGCCTTCTTTAAACTTGTTGTAGTAAGTAATGGCTTTCAACATTGTATCCTGAACAAGGTCGTTAGCATCGTCTGCGTCGTGTGTAAAATGCAAGGCATAAGATCTTAATGAACTTGCTTGACGTAATACCAGGGTGTTAAACTCAATCTTTGTCATTCTGTTAATGTTTTATATTGAGTATTATTCAAACATAGTACCAATTTATTTTGTATATATATATTAACTATAACTACCCCAAGCACAGCAAAACTAAGCATGCTGCATATATAAGGAGCGTCATACTACTGTAATATGTTGAAAATCAGTATTATAAACAGAAACAAAGGCTGAATTTAGTTGTTTAAGGATGTTATTAGCTATAAAGGATATATAACCAATAACTTACTGTAAATGAGATAAATACTATAAAAACAGATGAATTTAGCTCGTTAACTAACAATATTCACTTCACGTTGTAGGGTAACGCCAAATTTAGTGTACACACTGTCTATGATTTGCGACGAAAGACTATACACTTCTTCGCCTGTGGCCCCGCCGTGGTTCACCAATACCAATGCCTGATTCTTCCATGTGCCGGTATTACCAATGGTTTTTCCCTTCCATCCGCATTGCTCAATCAGCCAGCCTGCAGCCAGTTTTATTTGTCCTTCGCCTGCCGGATAATTCACCACATCAGGAAATTTTTCTTTTAGCGGATTAAATTGATAAGCATTTATCACGGGGTTTTTAAAGAAACTGCCTGCGTTGCCAATGGTAGACGGATCAGGCAGTTTGGATACCCGTATATGAGATACTACTTGCGATACATCTTTTATAGTTGGTTCCGTAATACCACGGGTAGTTAGCTCCTGCTCTATTGCACCGTATTTAAGGTTAAAATTGGGTTTTAGTGATAAATGGAACTTTACTGATACGATAATGAATTGCCCGGACAGTTCAGTTTTAAAAACACTTTCACGGTAGCCAAACTTGCAATCAGCTTTGCTAAAGGTTTTAAATGTTCCGGTTGCTATTTCAAACGCCCGGCAGCTTTCAAATACATCTTTCAGTTCTACCCCATAAGCTCCAATATTTTGTATGGGCGATGCACCAACCGACCCTGGTATAAGGCTTAGGTTTTCCATACCGGCGTAACCACGGTCAACACAAAAGTTTACAAGGTCATTCCACACTTCGCCGGCACCTGCTTCTACAAATACATCATCATGGCTAATGCGGTGCTCAATACCACGTATGTTAAGGCGAATTACTAAACCCTCAAAATCGTTTACCATTAGCATATTACTGCCTCCACCTAAAACAAGCCTGTTCATTTGCAACCATTGCGGATCAGCAAATAATTCGGTCAGCTCATCGGGATGGCTTATCTCTACAAAGTACCGGGCATTTACATCAATACCAAAAGTGTTAAAATTTTTAAGTGATACGTTTTCTTGTATTTGCAGCATGAGGTTATAAGTTCGGATGCGGCGAATTTCGGAATTTTTGTTGGATTTGCTAAAACTGGTTAACCAGGTCACCGCAATCTCATCATTTTTAATTACTTTAGAAATATTAAACACTTATACACAAGCATGGCAAGCATAACAATTACAGGAAGCAGTAAAAAATCAGGAGTAAGTCCTATCATTATCATCGGCGCATTGTTTTTCATATTTGGGTTTGTTACCTGGTTAAATTCTGTGCTGATACCCTATTTAAAGATTGCCTGCCAGCTTAATAATATCGAATCGTTTTTAGTGGCGAGCGCGTTTTATATTGCCTACCTGTTAATGGCCAAACCATCTGCATGGCTGCTTAAAATATTTGGTTTTAAAAACGGAATGGCCGTTGGCTTATTAATTATGGCTGTGGGCGCACTTATGTTTATACCTGCAGCATTAACTCGTATATATCCCATATTCTTAATCGGCCTGTTTATACAGGGAAGCGGTTTAGCCGTTTTGCAATCGGCATCAAACCCTTATATTACAATAATTGGCCCGCCGGAAAGCGCTGCAAAGCGCATTAGCATAATGGGCATTTGCAACAAATTTGCAGGGGTATTGGCCCCTATTGCATTGGGCGCCGTAGTACTAAAAAACATCGATGCATTTACTGCTAAACTGGCCACACTTAATGCTACCGAAAAAGTAGCCGAACTAAATGAATTGGCCTCAAGGGTAATATTGCCATACGTATTAATTGTAATTGTACTGGTTATATTAGCAGTGCTCATTTATTTTTCGGGATTGCCTGAGGTAGATACCGACCATGAGGATGAAGCTGTTGCTGCTGCTAACTTTGGCAAAACCAGCATATTGCAGTTCCCACATTTGATTTTAGGCGTTGTAGCCCTTTTCTTATATGTAGGTGTAGAAGTTATTGCCGGCGACTCCATTATCAGTTATGGGGTTGCGCACAATATTCCGCTGTCTACAGCTAAGTTTTTTGCATCAGGCACATTAATATGTATGGTTATAGGTTATATAGCAGGCATCCTGTTTATCCCTAAACTTATTACGCAGCAAAAAGCGTTGGTTTACTCTGCTGTGTTGGGTGTTGTGCTGTCGGTTATAGCACTTTTTACACCTAAATATGTGTCCATAGCTTGTATAGCGCTTTTAGGTTTAGCCAACTCGTTAATGTGGCCGGCTTTATGGCCGCTGGCACTTTCAGGCCTTGGCAGGTTCACTAAAATTGGTTCATCCTTATTGGTAATGGGTATTGCCGGTGCAGCAGTGTTCCCACCCATATATGGTCTTTTAATAGATAAGGCAAAAGCGCAGCATGGATTAGAAGCCGCTTCTCAATCATCTTATTGGATACTGATCCCGATGTATCTGTTTATACTTTATTATGCCACCGTGGGATATAAGAAAGGGAAGCATGTGGTGGCAGTATAGAACGCTTAATTATTAATTATACCCACGCTATTTCTTAAACCATTTCTTCCTCACAACCAGTAACCCAAACTCTTCCGACGGATTTTTTTCTGTTGATTTATGGTGGATCTTGTGCGCACGGCGAATGGCTGTGAGATAACGATTGTCACTTTTAAAAGCCTTAAAGCGGTTATGAATAAACCAATCATGAAAGATGAAGTAGATAGTTCCGTAGATACTTATTCCGGTACCTATCCAAAAGCGATAATCCAAACTTATATGCCCTATCCACATTAGCCACAGGGCTAAGGCAGCAAAGCCAATGCTAAACAGGTCGTTCAACTCAAACCAACTGTGACGTTGCTGGTGGTGCGTTTTATGAATAAACCAAAGGGGACCGTGAAACAGGTATTTATGCATTGCCCACGACATTAGCTCCATCCCGGCAATGGTGGCAATTACAATACCTATGTTTATTGTTTGTTGCAATGTTAGAAGGTTGAACGTTGTAAAGTTATTTCTTCTTTTTATCAGCCTCAAACTTTCGTAGATAATCAATCAGTGACTTTGTCTTCGACGAAAGCTCTAAACTTTTCGCATACAACTGTTCATAAACAACCTCATCAAGTTTACCAGCTCGGCAAAGAATAATTAGCTTGTTCCTAAATTCACCGGAAGATCCTTTTGAGTAATTTAAATAACGAATAAAGTCCGGATTGTTGTTGTATTCAAATCCTTCCGCAATATTATCGGACATTGAACAAGCGGCACATCTGATTTGATCTTTCATGCCCCAATCAGATTTCAAAGGCTCAGAGTCACAAAGTAAATAAACCTCTACAGCGATTGCAACAGCTATTTTCCAAATATCTAAGTCTTCAAACTTATTGAACTTACTCAAAACATTTAAACTTTAAAACGTTTCAACCTTACAACCTTGCTAAACTAAATATGTATCGCCCTATTTTCAGTCGCAGCTAAACAGGCTTCGCGCATGGCTTCGGTGTAGGTTGGATGGGCATGGCTTGCACGTGATACATCCTCTGCAGATGCACGGTATTCCATTGCTAAAACCGCCTCAGCAATCATATCCGCAGCACGTGGACCGATCATGTGTACACCTAATATCTCGTCGGTAACGGTATCAGCCAGTACTTTTACAAAGCCATCGGTATCGCCGCTTGCACGCGCACGTCCGCTTGCTTTGAACGGGAATGATCCTATTTTATATTTAACACCTTTTTCTTTCAATTGCTCTTCGGTATAACCTACAGCGGCAACTTCCGGCCAGGTATAAACAACACCCGGTATAAGATTGTAGTTAATGTGTGGTTTTTGTCCGGCAATTAATTCGGCAACAAAAGTACCCTCATCTTCTGCCTTGTGGGCAAGCATAGCGCCGTTTATCACATCGCCAATGGCGTAAACACCTTTAACGCTGGTTTCCAGGTGCTCGTCAACTGTAATTTTACGGCCACGTTCTTCAACAGTAATTCCTATTTTATCTAAACCCAATCCATCGGTATAAGCAATACGGCCAACGGCTACCATGCAGTAATCGCCTTTAAGCTCTTGCTTCTCGCCTTTAGGGTTATCAAAAGTTACGGTAACCTCTTTGCCTTTGGCAGTAGCGCCGATAACCTTATGACCCAGGTAAAACTCCATGCCTATCTTCTTAAGTACTTTCTGCAACTCACGGCCAAGTCCCTTATCCATTGTAGGAATAATACCATCCATAAATTCAATTACAGATACTTTTGAACCTAAACGCGCGTATACCGAACCCAGCTCTAAACCAATAACACCACCACCAATTAAAATCAGATGTTTAGGTATTTCGGTTAAGGTTAAAGCTTCGGTTGAAGTAATAATGCGTTTCTTGTCTATCTTTAAAAAAGGCAGGCTTGATGGCTTTGAACCTGTAGCAATAATCACGTTTTTAGAGGTGATCTCGGTAGCTGTGCCATCGGCTTTGGTTACAATAACTGTGTTTTTATCTTTAAATGAACCTACACCCTGGTGTACGTCAATCTTGTTCTTTTTCATCAGGTAAGCAATGCCGCTGGTATTGGCATCTACTACTTCCTGCTTGCGCTTAATCATCTGGCCAAAATCAATGCCCAGGTTATCAAGCTTAATACCATGAGTGGTAAAAGTATGTGCAGCGTTATGGTAGTGTTCTGATGAATCCAAAAGTGCCTTTGAAGGGATACAACCCACATTTAAGCAGGTACCGCCCAGGGTATTATATTTTTCAATAATGGCGGTTTTTAAACCAAGCTGGGCACAACGTATAGCGGCAACGTAACCACCAGGACCCGAACCTATAACGATAACATCATATTGCATAGTAGTGTATTTTATGGCTGGCTAAGTTAAGTAATATAAAAGGGCTAATAAAAAGGTATTTTATTAAATGTTGAGAGGTTGACAAATTAGTAAAGACTCAAGCTATAGCGCCGTTTAAACTACAAGGGCGTTCCCTTTGGGCGGGCTATACGATCATACGGCGCAGGCGTTAGCCACAGGCCGGTATCCTCTCCTATCCCTAACGCTGGAGGTTTCATTGCCGTTCCATAAATGGAACAGATTATAAGAGGCACAATCTACTTAGCCAAATTGACACCTACTTTGGCTAAAGCCAGATTGTTTTACTTAGCTAACCGTAGGCTAAATCCGCCGGCAATGAAATAATATGCAATACTATTAAACTAACTTACCTGTAGAAATATTCTGTTAATTCCCTAATTCTAAAAATTCCGGTTCAGACAATCCTTTACACCTATCCTAAACCACCGGGATACCACCCGTGCTTTGTAACAGTATCATCACGTTTAGCATATTAATAATATACTTACTACATTAGGCTCTTTAACTAACTATTACCAGATCAATGAAAAAACTCTTTGCCTTATGACTATTGGTAACTACCGCTTATAGCGCGTCATTTGCACAAAGCGCCTATGTTGCAGAGCATTTCACTAAAAAAGAT
>JAQBNZ010000201.1 GCA_028288285.1 Mucilaginibacter sp. | reverse complement strand
ATGGCAGGATTCGAACCTGCGGCCTCCACATCCCAAATGTGGCGCGATACCGGGCTACGCTACATCCCGATTGGGATTGCAAAGGTAGCTTTTTTAGTAAGTGCTGCAAATTTTTTTTTAAAGAATCGGAAGGTACTCTTCTAACCAATTCATTTGCAAAAACTTAGTTGTAAAAAAATATTTTAAACGACTCTTTATTTGCTTAAAAATTGAAATAACGCGCATTATTTTGAATTTAATTAAGGCTTATCCAATCTAATATATAATCAGCATCGTTTTCCCAACCAGGCTGGCCTAATACAAAATGGTTACGATTCTCAAACTCTTTATAATTTAAAACAGAACCATTAGGTACATATTTTTTATAGTTGCGATTGTTTAAATGTGCAGGAATAATATTGTCTGTACTGCCTGAAGTAAGCAATAATGGTGCATGAGTTTTTTTATAATCAACTTTTGCCGCCGCTGTTAAACCTCCTCTGGCTACTGTTTTAGATTCGGGAATGGTAAACTTTGCATATGCGGCTTTTTGCTCTTCTAAGGGCATTGTATTAACAAAGGCGTACTGCCAATCTTTAAAAGACATAAGGTATGTTTTTTTTTATAGAAGTAAACAAACCCAATGATTTCCAGCCGCCCTTGAGAAAAGAAAACTCGTATGGAAACACACCCAATGTAGGTACCGAATGTATGGCTACCGCTTTAGCGGCCAAGTCACGATTAAAAATAATTTGGGTTATTAGCCCCCCTAATGAGTGCCCAATTACAATAGGTTTCTCATCGTATGAACTTACTATATTTGCATAATGATCTACCAGTTCTGCTAAAGTTAATGCCGCAAGATCGGTATCATTAGGTTGACTGTCACGCAGTTGCTGCGTTGTTCCATCTTTAAAAGGCCAGGCTGGTGCTACTGTAGTATAGCCTTTACTTTCAAAATACTTGCGCCACTCATCCCAACAAGTGTTGTTTACAAATGCGCCGGTTACAAATACAACGTTTTTGGTTTTAATGTTTTCCATAGAAATTGTAATGTTTGGATCAAATAACAGAAGTGTAAAATTGACATCAGTTTATTTATGCTACTGAAAATCAACACTTAAATATACACAAACAAAGTTTTAAAACAACTTATTGGAATATTATTTAGACTACATGTTGCTGGATGGATGTAACGATCATTTCATGCAAAACATCTTTGTCAATGTCGGCCAATCTTTTAATGTATACACATCCTATCCCCGACCTATGCTTACCTAATTTTTGCATTAATATTTCCCTGCCGGTGTAGTTTGATGATAAGTATAAGGAGAACTCTTTGGCTCGAGGAGAAAAACCAGCTTTGGGCGCGTCACCTTCCTGACCGCTGGCATATTTATAATGATAGCTGCCAAAACCAACTATTGCACTACCCCACATTTTAGGTTCAAAACCCGTTGCTTCTTTCATAATTTCCATCAGGCGGAAACTATCTGTCCGTTTAGCATCGTCAGTTATGGTATTTAAAAAATCGGCAACGCTTTGGGCGGTTTCTGTAGTTTTATTTTTCGCCATGGTGATGGGCTTGGTTTACCTATCCTAAGATAAGGATATTTAATAAAAAAACAGGGCCTCCATCTTACAGGAAGCCCTATATCAACTTAATTTTTAAGAATCATGTATCACTTATTTCAGTAATACGGCTTATAAGTGAACTTACAACAGCTCAGCTAATGCTTCCTTAGAGAAACCTTTTAACTCGTTGGTGCGATCCTCCCGAATCTTTTGCACCCAGGCTGCATCAGCCAGTAAGGGCCTGCCTACCGCAACCAAATCAAAATCTCCACGGTCCATCCTGCGTAACAGTTCAGTTAAGGAACTTGGCTCAGAGCTTTCTCCTCTGAAGGCGGCAAGAAACTCTCCTGATAATCCTACTGATCCTACAGTAATGGTTGCTTTACCGGTAAGTTTTTTAGCCCATCCGGCAAAATTAAGATCAGAACCTTCAAACTCCGGCTCCCAGAAACGGCGTTGCGAACAATGGAATATATCTACACCGGCATCTGCCATAGGCTGTAACCAGGCCTCCATCTCTACAGGAGTTGCCGCTAACTTATGAGTATAGTCAATTGATTTCCATTGTGATAAGCGCATAATAATGGTAAAATCATCACCTACCTGCCTGCGTACTTCTTTAATTACCTCCAAAGCAAATTTACTCCGTTCAGTAATCGTTTTTCCGCCATAGCTGTCTGTACGCTTATTCGTCACGTCCCAAAAAAACTGATCTATCAGGTAACCGTGAGCGCCATGAATCTCGACACAATCAAAACCAAGCCTTTTAGCATCCGCAGCTGCTCGGCCGTAGGCTAAAATAGCGCTTTCAATATCTTCAGTTGTCATTGCATTACCATTTGTTATACCCGGACGAAGGACGCCGGAAGGCCCCTCAAAAGGCTGTGAAGGCAACCACCCTGAATGATGGTTGTCCATTATCCCCATATGCCAGATTTGCGGCCCCATACTGCCGCCTTCGCGGTGTACGCCGTTGATAACGTTTTGCCAACCAGTTAATGCCTTATTACCATAAAAATGAGGAATGTTTGCATCATTAGACGAGGAAACGCGATCAATTACTGTCCCTTCAGACAATATCAGTCCCACATCACCCGCGGCACGTCTGGCGTAGTAAGCCGCAACATCCTGGGTTGGTATACCATCCGGAGAAAAAGAGCGCGTCATAGGCGCCATTACAATCCGGTTCTTAATATTTAACGATTTCAAACTAAACGGTTTGAACAAATTTGCTGTACTCATATATTGTATTTGTTATTATGCTATATTTCTTCTGTTATAAATTGGCTTAATGCTAAAAAAGCCTCCTTATTTCTTTTATAATAAGTCCACTGCCCTATTCGTGTTGACTTAAGTAAACCTGCCTTTTGCAGTATTGATAAGTATTCTGAAATTGTTGACTGGTTTAGACCTGCCTTTTGCTGAATCTGGCCGACGCAAACACCTACCTCGTTTATATCTTCATGCTCCTGAGGTGGAAAATATCTCTCAGGTTCTTTTAACCAATGTAAAATTTGTAAGCGGGTTTTGTTTGATAAGGCTTTAAAGATTTCCAGCTGATCCATAAGTCAAAGATATATCGACTTTTTCCGATATTCCAATTAACTCTATAGTTTTGACAAATCACAGATAATTAGCCCACGATATGAGAGTGACATGACGGATGATACTTAACCATTTTTGTCAGAAAGTCCTCCGGCCAACTTTGGTAGTTTTTAAAGGCAGTGTAACCCAAAACGCTGAACCCTCTCCCTCCTGGCTGCTTACGCCCATCCGGCCACCGTGTCGCCGGATAATCTCCTGCGAAATATATAGGCCAAGGCCCAGTCCGCGAAAGTTGTTCCGTGCCTCGCCTTCTACCCTGTAAAAGCGTTCAAATATCTTTTTCTGCTTACTTTCAGGGATGCCTATCCCCCTATCCTGCACTTCCAGGCGTGCAAAGTCCTGCTGTTGTTCGAGGATGATTTCAACGCTGTCTGCAGCGGGAGAATATTTGACGGCATTGGTGATCAGGTTGGTAATCACCTGGCTAATGCGGCCGCGATCTGCATGTACCGATAATGTTCCTGAAGCGATAACGTTGAGTCGATGCGTATCTATTGTAGCCTGTAAGGCTTCGGTAACTTCCTGAACACAGGCGACCAGGTCAAACCATTCGAAATGATAATATAATTCCCCGGCCCTGATACGAGTCATATTCAGCATGTCCTCAATCAGGCCGAGCAGTTTGTCCAGCTGGCTTTCCATCCGTTCAATGAGGTGAAGGTCCATTGAGCGGCCTTCCTTCCGGTGCCTGCTCTTAACCAGCTGTAAAAAACCCTTTAGCGATGTGATAGGCGTTTTCAGCTCATGGGAGGCCATGTGAACGAAATCTTCCTGCGTTTTGTCTTGTTCCACTCTTTCGCTGATATTGCGGTAATGAAAGATTAGCGCTTTAATGCGCGGGTCATACAGCAAATTGGTAACACAGGCTTCAACCCATATCCACCGGCCGGCCTTACTGAGCAGGCGCTGTACAAAAATGCTATAACCGGCGCCACGGAGCAGTAGTTTTAAGAAATCGTACTTGAACTTTGCAGCTTCTTCCGGATGAACCAGGTTGAAGACGTTGCTGCCTTTGAATTCTTCATTGCTGTAACCCAAAATATCTTCGTGTAGCGGTCCTGCCAAAATCACATTAGCGTCCCGATCAACCATGAAAAACCCTTCCGAGTCCTGCTCAATAATGGCCCTAAACTTTTCTTCGCTTTCGCTGATTTTGGCTTGATTTAATTCAATAATAAAAATGAGCATAGTAATGAACAGGGCTTCCAGCACATAAACGGTAATGACCATCAAATTAAAGGGATGTACAAAAATCAATGCCGCGGCCGTTGTCCAAAGCGTGGCGTATAAAGAAGACCTGCATCCGCCATACCAAGCGCTGATCATAACGGTTCCGAAATAAAGCATGAACGGTATACGCCGACCTATGGATTCAAACAAATTAAATGTAAAATAACTGGCGATGGCGGTAAGCAGCAGAGGTAAAAGAAGCTTTAGCCACAGTGGCCGCTGCTTGATCTTTTTCAGGTCCCAGATAAACTGTTTAAGCCGCTCAGTGTCTGAGACATTTGTTGCTGTTGCCATTGGCCAGGTTTACAGATGAATCAAAAGATGAAGTCAGTAACGGAATGTAGAGAAAGAAGCAACTTAAAATATTGATAGGTTTACATCTTTTAGGAGTAACAAACCCTTATGCCTGTTGTTTTAAAAACTATTTCCATTGCCCCAACAGCAAGCTGCTGAGGTAATGGTCGCCCCGTACGTTTTTTAGAATAATCAGTTATCGCGTTTTTTTGTCTTTGGCATCAGCATCTTCTAAACTTTATTAAAATCGTGCTGTTATCCTTAAAACAAGTTACATGAAAAAGTATATCATTATTGTAGCACTTGGACTGGGTATGGCTTTGAGTGCATGTAAAGGAAACGGAAGTACTGGAGCTGGCACTAAGTCGGCAAAATCCGACTCACCAGGTTTAAATGATGGCACAGGCGCCCCTGGTTCGGGCACAGGTTCAGCTGGTGCGGGCACTGTTGGCGATACTACATTTACACAGCAGGACACGGTAAACGGCGCACCTCAACCTAAAAAGCCAGACACTTCGAAACATTAAGCTTTTCTTTAATCAAATCAAAATCCAGTAAAAAATAAAATACATCATTGCCAGGTTAAATCCAGCGTGGCAAACCACTGCGCCCCAAATGCTGCCCGTTTTTTGTTTACTAAAGAAAAACAACTTACTGGCCAAAAACATACCGCAAACCCACAAAACAGCAGGCAGGAATAGAAAATGCCATCCGCCGGCTATATAAACGATCCCAAAATGTGCCAGATGGGTCAACGCAAAGGCGAGGCTATCCAGCGTTGATGCGGTTTTTTCCTGATAAGAACCTGCCAGTGCGCCATGCACCAATCCCCTATAAAAAAACTCTTCACCAACCGGACTAAAGCTCATACCAATTATTGCGTAGATTACAAAGTAAATATGCCGGTTGTTACCCTGCAATCCGGTTTTGGAAACCGCGTATGATTTTGAAATATAGACAAACCAGTTACTTATGGTATCTGCATACAATAACCAGCCTGCAAAAAAGACAAGTGTACTTATAGCCATACCACCTATAAAACTGTAGACCAGCCAGCGATAGCTTTTCGGCCGTACCAGGCCTATTGATTTCCTGCCCTCTCTGTTTAAAAAAATAAAAGGCAATAAAATCATAAGCAAAAAGATGATCGGCACCAGATTGTAATTGCCGGTAGCGTTTGCAGCCAGCACTATAATAAACCGGGGAATGCCCAGCAACAGAATCAAAAAAAGAGCAAATAAACCTTTATACTCAAAAAGGCTTCTCCAAAACGGTCGTAACATGAAAAGAATAGTGAAATTAAAGTGCTAAGTTAATCATTTACAACACTTCCCACTTTCAGGATACTTGCCGGATTGAATGCTTAAATAAATATATAGCCACTAAAATAAATACCTGATTTTATACGTAGCAAAGGTAGCTAGATTCGCTGCACCCCGCTCAGATAAATGTAGTCGTTATTTTACAAAGATCTCAGACAGGAAGAGTTTCATATATTCCCATGAACGACGGGCAGCGGCTTCATTATACGCGGCGCCTTTAGAATTGTCGTTGCCCGCTTCAACTTGAGTAAATGCGTGTACCGCATTGGCAAAATAGACCATCTGCCAGTCGGCCTTTCCTTCACGCATTTCCTGCTGAAACTTTTTGATCTCGGTTTCCGATTCAAACGGATCGTCGGCACCATGCAGCACTAAAACTTTTGGTTTGATTGGTGTATTGGGCCGTGTTTCGGCTTTTCCCAACCCGCCGTGGAAAGAAACCACTCCCTTTACCGGCATACCTGCACGGGCAGCCTCAATAGCGCCGGTGCCGCCAAAGCAATAACCAATTACGGCGATCCGCGATGGGTCAGCCCCCTGTTTAATAAGTTCGGCAATAGCTGCTTTAATTCTTGTCTGATAAATTTGGTAATTCGTTTTGTAATACCCTGCCTTTTCACCGGCATCTTTAGTGTCTCTCGGCAACATGCCTGCTCCGTAAACATCAGCAGCAAGGGCATCATAGCCTAATGCAGCTAATTTAACCGCCGATTTTTTCTCATGCGCCGTTAGCCCCATCCATTGGTGAAGCACCACCACGCCGGGTACCTTATTCATGCCACGGCTTTTTGCTTTAACAAAGTAGCCGGTAAGTTTGGTCGCTCCATCGGTGTAATTAACGTTGATACCTTGCGCTAAAGCGATTGAAGGCAGGATCAAGCTAATCAAAAGAAGTATGGATATATTTTGTTTCATTTTTTATTGGGTTTAATATCTTAACCGGATTTTTTGCTGTAAAATACTATGCATAACATGTTCGGTGTGGTATTAACACAAAATGGGCACCAACTGTTTTGAACTCATAATAGATAGCGTAACACCTGAACAAAGAGACATATATCAGACCGGTCGATGGCCTGGGGGAAACCATTTGAGTTGTATCCAGGTAATTAAAACAAAGACAACCTAAACGCTGTAGATTCACAACCAGTGCAAAAGTCCGTATTCCTTCGTTCACTTGCCTTGCTATCAGCATAAAAAACTAAAAAGATGCAGCCTTAAAAGCTATATATTATGAGCGTAAAATTGAATTAGCTTTAGAAGGTCATCGCTTCTTTGATCTTGTTAGATGGGGAATTGCTGCAACGGAATTAAACGCATATATAGCCTATCAGGGCAAATTTACACAGGATGTTAGAGGCGGGCACTTTACAGCCGGTAAAAATGAATATTATCCTATTCCATAAAGGCAAATCGATTTAAGTGCTGCCGGAGGTAAATCTGTACTAACACAAAATAAAGGTTATTAATAATAAAAGCAACAATAATTAGCTGCCGACAGCAATGGTAATGTCAAACATAAGCCCGATGTTCAAAGCTGGCGGCTTAGTTGGAAATTAACCTGTATTTATTTAATGGCTGCTCATTTAAAAGCCAACCTGCAAATGCAGGCTGGCTTTTCATTTCTACAATTCCATCATTAATCAGACTGCCGTGGTGTCTCTTCTTAAGAAACCTAATATCAATGATATCACCGCTATTACTAATAAAATGTGAATTAACCCTCCGGCTGCATAGGCGAAAGTTCCGATAGCCCACCCTATAACGAGGATAACTGCTATGATATACAAAATTGATCTCATGGTGTTGTTTTTTAATTGTTAGTAGATATTGATAGCCATACAAATGGAATACCATTTCGGTGATCTTCGTGTTCTTTCTTCATTTTTTTACCTTTTGGGCGACCGGTTGTATCAAAAACCGGCATTTAGCGTCATTTACTGGACAGTATTGATTTATGCCAGGCAAAGACTTTTGCATTTAACTGTAGTAATGCGCCGGTTGCAGGATCTTTTACTTCAATTTGCATACGTTTCATTTTATCATTTTATAGTTAAGCAAATTAGTTTAGTCAATCTGCTTGGGATAGCGATAAAACCAGTATCCTGTTTATGAATGCCGGTTTTATGCATTTAACCTTAGCGTTAAACAATAAATGAGCTTTATTTATTACTTTGGCTCGCGGCTTGCCTCGTAATTGACATTGTTTTCTGCAATCTGCGTTAACAGGGCATCGGCTTCTTTTTCTTCGGCCAGTGTTTGACTTAGAACTTCAGCTGCATCATTATAGCCCATGGTTTTAGCCAGTGTCACCAACCCACCGTAAGTAGCTATTTCATAATGTTCGGCTTTCTGTCCTGCAAAAATTAATCCGGCATCCCTTTGTGCGGTACCTTCTTCGGTATCGTCAATAATGTCTTCGCCTTCATCTATTATACCCGCCATTGCCGGGCACTTTGAAGCATCAACTTCTTCATTAAGAATGCCAAATACCCGCTCAAGCCTATCAACGTGTATCATAGTTTGCTGGCGATGATTGCCAAAGGCATCTTTTAGCGCAGATGTAGTTGCAGCCTCCTGCAATTTAGGAAGCGTTTTTACGAGTTTCTTTTCCGCCCAGTAAATGTCTTTTAATTGATCAACAAAAAACTCCTTGAGTTTTGAATTTGTTGCTTGCATTGTTTGTGTTGCCATAATCAGATAATTGTTGGTATTACTATTTTAAATTACTCGGAATTTAGAAGCTTCCCCAAATTTAACAGCTTAAATGCCTGTCAGGCGGATGGCCTGGCCTGACTGGCTGATTTTTAATTCGGATTACAAATAACTGGGAAATTATACTTATAGTTAATAAAATAACACCCGCCAATTACTAATGTTTAAATAATTTAAAAAGAATTGAAACAGCTAATAGTAGCCACAGAGACATAAATATTTGTAACAAATCACTACGGAACAAAAGTTCCCAATCCTTCTCAAAAAAAGGCACAAGTTTGATAAAAAGCAATATTCTATTCCTAAATCCAGTTTTATAAGGAACAATTGTTCTTAAACTACCTATCACATTTATTGAATAATTTTTAAACTTAACTGGTTTTTATGTTAAAGAGTTTAATTAGTAAAATGCGTTCAGAATGTGATTTTTCTAAACGAATTAAATACAGACATGCCAAATTCTGGAACGATCCTAACGGGGAAAATGTAAGAAACACAATTATGCACGCTTACTCTCCTTTATATCAATGGACAGATTGCGAAAACTGGCAAAGAAGACTTAGTAATAAATACAATGCAAGAGAGTTTGCAAAAATGCATGGGTGCAAAGTGCCCAACTTGTTTTGGAGAGGAAGAGACATTGATAAAGTAAACTTTGATTTTTTACCCGAAAATTATGTTATCCGACCAACTATCGGGCATTCATGTCAATCCGTTTTTTTAATGAATAAGAATCTTAATCTTTTTGATAATAAGACATATAATCTTGATCAATTAAAAACGACTTTAAACGATTCACTGTCTCAAAACCAAAGGTTGGAATATTTAATTGAAGAATTTTTACCAAATGAAAATGGAGAACATAAAATTTTAAAAGATTATAAAATTTTCACATTCAATGGAAGAATAGCTGCCATATTACAAATTAACAGAATAAGCCCCAAAGAGGGATTTCAAAGTTGTTATACTGAAGATTGGCAACCAATAGAACCTCTTGTTAGTACCTACCCAAAAGGTCCTTATGAATATCCACCGGAATGTTTACCTGAAATGATAGCTGGTGCCAAAAAGTTAAGTAAAACCTATAAAACATTTGTAAGGGTTGACTTTTATGCTTCCATATTCGGTGCCGTATTTGGAGAGTTTTCACCTACTCCAATACTTGGGAATGGTTCTACACGTTTTGCCAGTAAGTTATTTATATCTTACTGGGACAAATATTGTTGTAGTCTTATTTAAACAGTTTAAATGATATAATGATTAAGAAAAGCTTTTTCACATGATTTATTTGCCATATTAATCATAATATTCGTTTTGAACCTTGTGTTCTTCGGCTGTTTTTTGCTGATGGCTCCAAAGTTTATTAAAAAGCTTTCCGTTTTCTATCAAAAATCCAAGAGAACCTTGTTCGGCTATTTTACCTTGATGCATAACATAAATATAATCAAAGTGTTCCAGTAAGTGAAGGCGGTGAAGGGTCGAGATTACCGTTTTTCCCTCAAATTCTTCAAACAGGTTGAGGTAAATTTCTCGTTCCGTTTTAGGGTCCATGTTACTTGTTGGCTCGTCCAGTAATACAATTGAGCTGTTCTGTGCAGCAAGTACGCCTCTGGCCAGTGCAAGCCGCTGTTTTTGTCCGCCAGATAGATTTACGCCTTTTTCCTGTATCATTGTTGATGATCCTAATTCGAGGTTTTCAAGGACCGGCGATAGGCGGGTAATGGCACAAACCCTATGCACTTCTTCCGGGTTATATTCCATCCCTAACGTAATGTTATATTCAAAAGTAGCTTCAAATATCTCCGGCTCCTGCGGAAATAAGGTAACCTCATCAGCCATCTCAGCGAAATTAACATATTTATTTCCATCTACTTCCATAACCGGCTTTTGTTCCGGCTCCTGCA
>JAQBNZ010000196.1 GCA_028288285.1 Mucilaginibacter sp. | reverse complement strand
ACCCTGAAGTTAGGCATTTGGAGGGCGGGGTAGCCGTGGCTAGTTTTCCGTTAGCAACATCTGAAACTTTTAATAAAGATGGCCGCAAGGTTGAACAAACCGAATGGCACAATATTGTTATGTGGCGTGGGCTGGCCGATGTGGCTGCCAAATTTTTGCAAAAAGGTAAGTTGGTTTACATTGAAGGTAAACTGCGTACCCGTTCATTTGAAGATAAAGAAGGCATTAAAAAATACACAACTGAGGTAGTTGCTGAGAATTTTACCATGCTTGGCCGTAAAACAGATTTTGAGAATGATAATTCGCAAAGGCAACCTGTAAAAATAAATGATACTGATGGCTATCGTAACAACGATGCCGATGATCTTCCTTTCTAACCAAATATAAACTAAAAATAGGAAAGCCCTCCCGATTTGCATCGGAGGGCTTTTATTTTGAGCTAAGCTTATTATTTTACCACAAAGAACACTAAGAGGAAAGCACAAAGTTCGCAGAGAAAGACAATTCATATACAATTGCAAATCTTTGTATACTCTGTGATTGATTAACTGTTACTATCTCTGTGTTCTTTGTGGTTAAAAAATTAGCGACACTTTAACTTTTAATTACATCTATTACCTTGCTCCCGGCGGGCAGTGCTCTTTTAAATAGTTAGTATATAAAGTACTTAAATGCATGCCTGTGCCCGGTCCTTCAGATATACTATGGGTACGGTTAGGGTATGACATGAGCTGGAACTGCCTGTTGTATTTAATTAATTCGTTTATCAACAACTCGGCGTTTTGGTAATGCACATTATCATCGCCGGTGCCATGTATGTATAATAAATTACCTCGCAGATTCTTTGCATAGGTTATCGGCGATCCTTTTAAAAATGCCTCACGGCCTGCTTCATCAACTGGCACACCAGTGTAGCGCTCTTGGTAAATGTTATCATATGATAACTGATTGCCTACAGCCGCAATAGCTATACCTGTTTTAAATATCTCCGGGTATTGGAACATCAGGTTCAGCGTTGATGATCCGCCGCCGCTCCAACCCCATACTGCAACACGGGAGGTATCCATATATGGCCTTTTTAATAATTCTTTAGTGCCCATTGCCAAATCGCGAATGTTTACCGTACCAATACCTTTGTAAATGGATTTTCGCCACTCACGACCTTTAGGTACAGGGGTGCCACGGTTATCAATAGACATATAGATGTAGCCATCTTTAGCCATATCGCCCTTATACAGGAAGTTATAGCTTGAACCGTATTCATCTTTTACATTCTGGCCCCAGGGTTCGCCATACACGTATAGTACAACCGGATATTTTTTAGTCTGATCAAAATTATCAGGTTTAACCATCCAGCCGTCCATTTCAACTCCCTCTTCGGTTTTTACCTTAAAAAACTCCACGTTTGATTCTGCTTTTGCATCGGCAGATTCAGTCAACGCTTTAGCTACTTTTTCATCACCACTAAATGTTTTATGATTTGGCAGCGAAACCACTTCATTTACACGTTCTGTGTAATAGTTAGAGAAGGTATGAGTAGCCGCTTTTCCGTTTGGCGATACATCATATTCATGTGTACCCACCTGGTTAGCCGGGGTTAGGCGCTCAGCTTTGCCGCTGCCATCCAGTTTTGTGCGGTATAAATATTTCTGCGTAGCATTATCCGGCGAAGCCGAAAAATAAACATAGCCCGATTTTTCATCAATAGCGTTTATCTGCATTACATCATAATTGCCTTTGGTAATTAGTGTTTGCTTTTTTCCATCGCGGCTAATGCTGTACAAGTGGCGCCATCCGTCTTTTTCACTTGCCCATAAAAATTCAGCTCCTTTTTTAAACCAATCCCAGCCGCCGTAGTAATAGTGTTCTTCCCACTCGGGTAAAATATCTATCCATGCAGCATCTTTTTCTTCGTAAACAGATCTGGATTTTCCTGTAGCAACCTCACACATCATTACATCTGTTTGGTTTTGTGCCCTGTTCAAATGCTGAATAATCAACTCTGAATTATTTGCGGCCCACTCCATACGCGGAACGTATGATTGCAGCACCGGGTCGGTAGGTATATCCATCCACTTGGTAGTGCCACCTGCCGCGCTGATAACCCCAATTTTGTATGGTGACGGCGCTTCGCCGGCAACGGGATATTCAACCGGTTTTATGTATGGATAAATGGAATCGGTTGTGTTTAGCATTAAATAGTTTTTGGTTTTGCTGGCATCAATTTGCCAGTAAGCTATCTGCTTGCTATCCGGACTCCAGCGGAAGCCATCACGGCAAAAGAATTCTTCCTCATACGCCCAATCAAACGTGCCGTTAATTAGCTTGGTAGTGCCATCGGTAGTTAACTGTTTAATGCTGCCGTTAGCCAGGGTCTCTGCATAAATGTTATGACCGCTTACATAACCAACCTTGCTGCCATCAGGTGAGAATTTAGCAAACATTAATGATGATGCCGGCAAATTGTTACCCAGCTTGGTTAATTTTTTAGCAGCCAGGTCATATACCCAATAATCGCCGCGGGTGTTATAACGCCATACTTTTTTAGAATTGGTATACAGTAAAACCTTCTGCCCGTCATCTGCCAAATAAAAATTACGAACGGTAATAGGCTTTTGTCCTTGCGGAGTTAGCTGTTCTTTGCTTAACAAAACAGTTTTTTTATTGGCATCGCGTGCATCAAGCACAACAATTTCGCCGCTTTGCACTTTATAGTACTGAAAGCCATCTTTTGCCCAATGGGTAGATGGTATTTGGGCCATAACTACGTTTTGCGCAAGCATAAAAAGCAAAAATGCTATGGCTAATAACCCCGAACGATAATATTTAATATTCATGAATGTTGATTTATTGAAGGAACTGAATTTTTTAATAAATATTGCTGCTATTAATTTTGCGTTAAATTAGCGTTTTAATGTTTTCAAAAATATGTTACTACCTCTGAAGAAAGTATCCTTGTTTATTTTTGGCCTTTTGGCTTTAACAACCGTAAATGCTCAAAATATAGACAGGAGTAAATTTATAAAAGATAGCCTGGACTTGTATATAAACCGGGCGCTTACCAATTGGCGTGTTCCCGGCGCTGCTGTTTGTATTGTAAAAGATGGTAAAATAGTTTTGATGAAGGGATACGGCATTAAAGAACTTGGCCTGCTTAACAAGGTAGATGAAAATACCCTTTTTATGATAGGTAGTAACACCAAAGCCTTTACCGCTACTGCTTTAGCTATGCTGCAGGCCGAGAAAAAGATCTCGCTTGATGAAAAAGTAACTAAATACATTCCTGAATTTAAGCTGGAAAACAAGCTGGCAGGTGAACAGGCAATAGTAAAAGATTTGCTGAGCCACCGATTAGGGTTTAAAACTTTCCAGGGCGATTTCACTTTTTACAATACCAACCTTGCCCGGCATGAGGTAATAGCCAAAATGGGGCAAATGAAGCCCGCTTACCCGTTCCGTACTACATGGGGATATACTAATTCGGCATTTTTAACAGCGGGCGAGATTATACCAAGGGTAACCGGCAAACCATGGGAAGTATATTTGAAGGAAAATATATTTGCCCCGCTGGGGATGAGCAATACTTTAGCCTTAAGCGCCGATATGCCCAAATCTATTAACCGTACCGTACCCCATACATTGGTTGATGGTCGCCTAACCGCTATACCTTACTGTAATATTGATGGCCTGGCACCAGCGGGGGCTATAAGTTCATCAGTAAATGACATGAGCAAATGGGTAATGGCTTTACTTAACAACGGTAAAGTAGGCAACAAGCAGGTAATACCTGCCGCTGCAATAAACGCTACACGCCAGGCGCAGGATATTGTTGGCAGTGTACAGCATATAAACGGCGAAACTAATTATCAGCTTTACGGATTAGGATGGTTTATACAGGATTATGCCGGCCATAGGTTAATAATGCATGATGGTGGCGTTAATGGTTATTTATCATCAGTAACGCTTGTACCTAAAGAGAACCTGGGCATTGTAATACTAACCAATACCGACCAAAACAGTATGTATGAAGCACTGCGCTGGGAAATAATGGATGCCTATTTTAAAATGAAATATTTTAATTACAGCGATGCCTATTTAAGTATTAACAAGATTAACGTAACTAACGAGCTACAGGCTGATAAGAGAAAGCGCGATACTATTGCCTTAATGCCTAAGCCTGCTTTATCGCTCAATAAATACACAGGCAAGTATGTAAACGACTTTTATGGCAGCATGACCATTACCCAAGGTGAACTTAACGATCTGGAGATGCGCTTTGAGCATCACCCTAAAATGTTTGCCCGTTTACAGCCACTGGGCGGCAACCGTTTTTATGTTACCTTTTCAGACCCAACCTACGGCAAGGCAGTGTTCCCGTTTTTTGTGCAAAACGACAATGTAACAGGCGTAAAGGTTAAAGTAGCCAACTTTGTAGAATTTGATCCATACGATTTTAAGAAGGTGCAGTAGGGGATTTGGGATTAACAGTCGTCCGTGTTAAGCTGAAAGCTTAGTTATTTTAGGACGAAGCTACAAGTTTCGACCAGTTGGGGGCCTGTTCCGTTCCGCTAAAAGCGGAACAGCAGCGGAACAAAAGCGGAACACCCTGCGGAACGCTTTATGAAAAACCGACTTATTTTTTATTTTTCATGACACCTATATTTCTCTCGCCAGACGACGCTAAGCTTTAAAAGTTAGATCTAATGAATAAATAGGCTTTTTAAATTCATCGAGTACCTTAATTTCATTATTTTCTAATACGATTTCCTTCAATTGCCATTGAAATATAATTTCATCCGGCAAAGTATTCAATATTTCTTCAGTAAAAACCACTTCACTTTTTTTTGTAATAACAAGGGTGAGTGAAAAGAAGTCCATGGTCATTTTGCAAATCAATGTGGCCTTTAACCCTAATTCTTTAAATGATTTGGATTTAAACTCCCACTCGTTTAAATAGTTGTTAGCCTTAAATTCCTTAAGCTTGGTTAAAAGAAACTCGGCAGGTATTTCATGAGTTTGAGATGCTTTGGTTATACCTTCTTTATAAAGTTCAATAAAAAAATCAGGTAATTCTACTTTTGAAAGACTATCATATTTAACTTGATCAAAAAGGATAGAAACATGTAACACATTTTCTAATACTTTATTAGGGATAATTACAAATCGAGAAGCACTAATAAATAATCTATTATAACCCGATGGTTCAAAATTAATTTGCTTGATCTGCCTTCTCAAATAATTGCCAATAAATCGACAATGAAACGAAAAGTCGGAAGTGTATTTTTTAGATATATGAAGATTTTCTTCATAATCTAATTCAAGTGAAATATCTTTTATTATTTTCATTATGGTCTAACGTGAAATCCGCCTCGCAATTCTCCGGCGGCTCTTAGAGTAGTAGCACGAGTCCTTTCATAGCTCAAAACAGCCTCCCCTCCTCTGGCGCGAGTATGCAGTGCAGGGCTAAGGATGGCGTACCTGCGTTTTTTATTATTGATACTCATTTAAGCTAAAAGTACTCCATAGACCGCTACTTTGCAAGAAACAGGCACGAGTCACTGCCCTTACCTGCGCTGCATACTCGCGCCAGGCTGGGCTGCATACTCGCACCATGCTGAGATGTAATAACACGGCAATTCAATGAAGCTTACCTGTGATTTAATGGCTGTTAGCCTATAGATAATTACTTAAGCTTTGCGTAAGCATTTCTAATAATTCAGGGTCGCCAAACTGGTAGTTATCTTCAATGTTTAAAACAATGATCTTTTTATTGCAGATGGTAAACTGTTGCTTAATTATATCACGGTGTTTATATTCCATTACAAAAATAACATCGGCCCAGTCTATAGAACGTTGGTTTACTTTAATGCGCGCTTTATCACTTGTGCCGGCAGACCGGGGATTATGTATGGCGTGATTTTTAAACAATAACTCGGTAGTTGGACTGCGCCATTGATTTTTACTACAGATGAATAGGAGATTGGACAAGGGATTATTACTTGAGTATAATTCGGTTTGGTTAAGCTGAAAGCTTAGTTGTTTTAGGTCGAAGTTATAAACTTCGACCAGTTGGGGGGCTGCCCGCCGGCAAATGCTGTGTACTCGCGCCAGGCTGGATTATCGATATTATTGCATATAGTAAACTCCATTTTTTACATTGGTAATATTACCATTAGAAATTGTAAACATGTATGTTGCTACCCTACCCATATATTCCATTCTGTACGTTTGAAATGAAGTTAATTTTTTATTCTTTTTACTTTTAAAGGGAAACAATTCACAATAAATCAAATCTTTATATGGTTTGGATAAATATAGTATGTATTTTATTTTTTTTGACGTTGATAAAGTTGGTGGAAGGGCATCATTTGTTAATTTAAAATTCAAATTAGCTTCGTTATCTATTTTCTCCAATGATTTATTTAAACTATCCAGTTTATCTATTTTAAGTAATGACAAATCAGTATCAATCACAGATTTAAAACTAATTGGAATAAAGTGCACTGAGACTGCAATTTTTTTATCAATACATTTTTTGCCTACAAAATCAATACTAAAAACAGTATCTCTTTGTATGTAATTGACAATGGCTTTATAGGTATGTAGGTCTCGAGAAGATTGTGAAAATGAATTCGTTAAAAACGAGACTTCTGCAATCAACAATACAAATAAATATTTAATTATTTTTTTCATGGTTTGCTTTCTATCCTCGTCTGGCGCGAGCATGCAGCGCAGGGCTAAGGGTGGCGTACCGTGTCTTTATTTA
Organism: Mucilaginibacter sp.; assembly: GCA_028288285.1. Lineage (GTDB taxonomy): Bacteria > Bacteroidota > Bacteroidia > Sphingobacteriales > Sphingobacteriaceae > Mucilaginibacter. The sequence goes on along the minus strand of JAQBNZ010000196.1, from coordinate 9,712 downwards.
CCTACTTCCCTTTAGCATTCATATAATCCAGCGTTAAGTTACAAAGGGCTTTAACGCCTAATGTAAATCCGCTTTCATCAAGTACAAAATCTGGGGTGTGGTGTGATGGTGCAGTTAATGGGTTGCCGCCTTTTGGCATCCCTCCTAAAAAGAAGAATATACCGGGAACTTTCTGCTGGTAAAAGCTAAAATCTTCGGCACCTGTAACCGGCGGACGAAGGATAACGTTTTCTTTACCGGCTGTAGCCTCAAGCGTTGGCAGCATTTTAGCCGTAAGGACAACATCATTATAAGTTACCGGGTAATGGTTGCTGAATGGTGCAATTACTTCGGCTGTTGCGCCGTACGCTTCGGCAGTTTTAGTGGCTATGCGTTTAACATTTTCTATAACAAGCTTTTCATCGTTTTCGGTAAAATAGCGCAGGGTTCCCTGCATTTTAACAGTTTCAGGAATAATATTAAAACGTGTGCCTCCCTGTATAATACCAACGGTTACTACGGCGGGGTTTTCGGTAATGTTTACATTTCGGCTTACAATGCTTTGCAGACTGGTTATGATTTGTGCCGATACTACAATCGGGTCAATACTGCTCCATGGGTATGCGCCATGCGCTGAGCGACCTTTTACCGTTATTTGCATATCACTCACCCCAGCCATTGTACCAGCCGGGCGATAAGTTATTTTGCCAACCTCTATCTGTGAATTTATATGTAAACCAAAAATGACATCAACCTTAGGGTTTTCCAATACGCCCTCTTTTACCATTTGTTCTGCGCCGCCTTTTTCACCTAAAGGAACACCTTCTTCTGCAGGCTGAAATATAAATTTAACCGTTCCGCGTAGGTCCGCTTTCATAGATGATAGTACTTCTGCAACGCCCATTAATATAGCCATGTGCGAATCGTGCCCGCAGGCATGCATAGCGCCAACTTCCTGGCCGTTATAAGTGGTTTTTACTTTTGATGCAAAGGGCAGGTCTACACGTTCGGTAACGGGCAGTCCGTCCATATCCGCACGCAGCGCCACAACCGGGCCGGGTTTGCCACCTTTTAACACACCAATAACACCGGTGGTTGCTACCCCTGTTTTTACTTCAATACCTAATGATTTTAAGTAAGCTGCAATTATGCCCGATGTGCGCACTTCGCGGTTACCCAGTTCCGGGTGCTCATGAAAATCGCGGCGCCAGGCTATAATTTGTTTTTCAATTGCATCAGCTTTTTTGCTTACAGTGGTTTTTAAAGCCGTTTGTGCAAATGCCGAAAGTGAAAGGAATGAGAAAGTAGCAAGTAAAAGTTTTTTCATTGTGTAAGAGTTAGTTGGCTAAATATATTAATAAAAGTTAAAAAGCAGTCTTCATCACATTACTTATATATGCTTCGGCTTAGTCCTGAATTGAGCCTGATTGCATAAAAAAAGCGCCTTGTGTACACAAGGCGCTTTTTAATTATATAATGAAAAATGTGATATTAGTTATTGATGCTCAAAAGGTCTATAGTGAAAACTAATACTGTGTTTGGAGGGATTAAACCTTGACCAGGATTACCATAAGCTAAACCTGATGGTATTATTAACAAAATGCGACCGCCGGCTTTAACGTGTGGTACACCATATGTCCAGCCTGGTATAACGCTGGTTAAATAAGTTCTGAAACCCGTACCGGCATCAAACTGAGTGCCATTTAACAGTTTGCCAACGTAGTTTACAGTTACGATATTGCTTGAGGTTGGGTTTGCACCTGTGCCTTCAGTAATTACCTGGTAGTATACACCATTAGCATCTTTTGTTGCAGAAATGTTTGGATTAGCAGCTAAATAAGCTTGTATGGCGGTTTCATCTTTAGCAGCTTGCGCGGCAGCGTCAAACGTTGCTGCTTTTTTGCACGATGCAAACGCTATTAAAAATAAACTTAGTATTAGTATGTGTTTTTTCATGTTAGTAGTAACGGATTAAATTAAGCAGGCGATACAGTTGTTTTGATTTTTAATTCATTCAGCTGCGCATCGGCAATGGTTGATGGCGAATCTATCATCACATCGCGGCCCGAATTGTTTTTAGGAAAAGCGATAACATCACGGATAGAATCTAATCCCGCAAAAATAGAGGTAAGCCTGTCAAACCCGAAAGCGATACCACCATGCGGAGGTGCGCCATATTCAAAGGCATCCATTAAAAAGCCAAATTGTTTTTGTGCCTCCTCTGGCGAAAAGCCCAGGTGCTTAAACATTAATGATTGCAAGGCACGGTCATGGATACGGATAGATCCACCACCAATTTCGGTGCCATTAATTACCAGATCGTATGCATTGGCGCGCACGTTTTTAGGATCAGTATCAAGCATTGCAATATCCTCCGGCTTAGGTGAGGTGAATGGGTGGTGCATTGCATGGTAACGTTCGGTTTCTTCATCCCACTCCAGCAGCGGGAAATCCAATACCCATAGTGGCGCGAAAGTGTTTTTATCGCGCAGACCCAGGCGGCCGCCAATTTCTAAGCGAAGTTCATTTAGCTGTTTGCGTACCTTATCAGTTTGCCCGGCCAGTATCAATATCAAATCGCCCTTTTTTGTTTCAAAAGCGGCAGACCACTTGGCCAGTTCTTCTTCGTTATAAAATTTATCTACTGATGATTTTAAAGTACCATCCTCGTTATGGCGACAGTAAATTAAGCCAGTAGCACCAATTTGCGGGCGTTTCATCCACTCGGTTAACTCATCAATTTGCTTGCGGGTATAGTTGGCGCAACCTTTAGCGTTTATACCAACAACCAGCTCGGCATTATCAAAAATGCTGAAGCCTTTACCTTTAACAATATCATTTAATTCAACAAACTGCATCCCGAAACGGGTGTCAGGCTTGTCAGATCCGTATAAACGCATGGCATCGGCATATTGCATGCGAGGGAAATCGCCCAGTTCTAAACCCTTTACAGTTTTAAACAAGTGACGGGTTAAGCCCTCAAAAATGTTAAGGATATCTTCCTGGGTAATGAAAGACATTTCGCAGTCTATCTGTGTAAATTCCGGCTGGCGGTCAGCACGCAAATCCTCATCCCTAAAGCACTTCACTATCTGGAAATAACGGTCGAAACCACTTACCATAAGCAATTGCTTAAATGTTTGCGGCGATTGCGGCAGGGCGTAAAACTCGCCCGGGTTCATGCGGCTTGGCACCACAAAATCGCGTGCACCTTCCGGGGTTGATTTTATAAGCACTGGAGTTTCTACTTCTATAAAATCCAGTTCATCTAGATATTTACGTATTTCCTGTGCCATTTTATGGCGCAGAACAAGGTTGTTGCGTATAGGGTTACGGCGTAAGTCAAGGTAGCGGTATTTGGCGCGTAGTTCCTCACCACCGTCGGTTTCATCCTCAATCAGAAAAGGAGGTATTTTGCTGGAGTTTAAAATTTCCAGTTCAGTAATAATAATTTCAATTTCGCCGGTTGGTATCTTAGTGTTTTTGTTAGAACGCTCTACCACAGTACCGGTAACCTTAATAACAAACTCCCTGCCCAGCTGCCGGCCTGCTTCGCGCAAAGTGGCATCGGTATCAGTATTCAAAACCAGTTGTGTTAAACCATAACGATCACGTACATCAATAAAGGTAGTACCACCCAGGTCGCGTGATTTTTGCACCCATCCGCAAAGTGTTACTGTTTCACCTAAATTGCTGATATTTAATTGTCCGCAGGTGTGAGTTCTAAGCATAGTTCCTAATTATAAAAGTTTGCAAAAGTAATGTTTTTTGAGATATGAGATGTGAGATATGAGTATTGAGATAGAAGAAAGTTTAAGAAATTTGGTATGCATTTGCACTTATGGCGGTTTTTCTCATATCTAAAATCCCACATCTCACATCTATTTTCTATATTTGCCGTATAATTCTCAAGGGGTGCCTTGCTTTGGTCAAATAAAAAACAAACTGCAGATTGTTTTTACCAAACTGAAAGACAGGCTGAGATCAAACCCATTGGAGTTGAATTTTCCAACGTGTAGAGACACAATATTTTGTGTCTTAGCGCATACTGAGACACACGATATTGTGTCTCTACAATTCAACCCCATGCACCTGATCCGGGTAATGCCGGCGTAGGGAGAGGTAACAAGTTAAGTGTACTGCCGCTTTACCCTGGCGAGCAGATGGTTTAACTAATTTATTTGTTTAAAATATTTTGAAAAATTTACTTTCGGCGCTCTTCGCCCTGCTGTTGCCAGTTCTGGCATCGGCTCAGTTTTCCATTAGCGGAAAAATCACTAATCAAGCCGGCGAAACATTGCCTGGCGCAACTATCAGCATAGTAAATCCGGCTGTAAACACTCAAGCTGATGCTAACGGTAATTACCGGATAGCAGATGTTAAAGCTGGTAGTTATATCTTAAAGGCAACCTTTATTGGTTACCAAGCCGTTACAAAAACTGTTTCTGTTAATGCAGATAAAACCGTTAATTTTTCACTCGGCAACGCTACATTCAATGCCGAAGAAGTTACAGTAACAGCTACCCGTGCGGGTAAAAACTCGCCAACGGCATTTACTAACCTAAGCAAGAAAGATCTTGAAAAAAACAACTTTGGGCAGGATATGCCTTATTTGTTAAACCAAACCCCATCTGTAGTGGTAAGCTCTGATGCCGGTGCCGGTGTTGGCTATACAGGTATCCGCATACGCGGGAGCGATGGCACACGGGTAAATGTAACCATTAATGGTATCCCTTTAAATGACGCTGAAAGTCAGGGTTCGTATTTTATAGATCTGCCCGACCTTGCCTCATCTGTTAATAATATACAGGTACAGCGCGGCGTAGGTACATCAACCAATGGTGCAGGTGCATTTGGTGGTAGTATCAATATCCAAACCGCTACCCGCCGCGATACTGCCTATGCAGATATCAATAATACCGTAGGTTCATATGAAACGGTGAAGAATACGGTAAGCTTAGGTACAGGTTTGTTAGGTGGTAAATTCAGCGTTGATGGCCGCTTGTCAAGGATCAAGTCTGACGGGTATATTGACCGTGCATCGTCTGACCTGAAATCGTTTTTTGTAAGTGGTGCTTACTATGGTAAAAACAGCACGTTAAGGGCTAACATTTTCTCAGGTGTTGAACGTACTTACCAGGCATGGAATGGAATTCCCGATTACATTATCGGCGATAATACAATTCCAAACCATCGCACTTACAACGAACTGGGTTTAATGCCCGATGGTACTTATTATAAAGACCAGGTAGATAATTATCAGCAAAATCACTATCAGTTGTTATATGATCAAAAACTATCTGATAAAGTATCTTTTAGCGGCGCCCTGCATTATACCAAAGGCTTTGGCTATTATGAAGAGTATAAGACAAACGCAAAAGTAACAGATTACGGCTTAACGCCTGTAGTTATTGGCGGAACTGCTATTACCAATACCGACCTGGTACGCCGCCGCTGGTTGGATAACGATTTTTATGGCATAACGTATGCCTTAAAATATCAGCCGGAAAGTAATTTGAATTTCACCCTGGGCGGCGCTTATAACTACTATACCGGCGCACATTTTGGCAATATCATTTACACAAAACAAAGTGCGGGCATTACACCAAACTATGAGTATTACCGCGACGATGCAAATAAGAATGATTTTAACATTTTTGGCCGTGGTGAATACAAGCTGGGTGATGTAACCCTGTTTGCCGATTTGCAATACCGTCGCATTTACTACTCCTTTTTAGGGTTCGACAGGAATTTGAACAATGTGCAGCAAAGTGCTACACTAAACTTCTTTAACCCAAAGGCAGGTATTACCTATGAGCTTGATGAGCACAATAATATTTATGCATCATTTGCGGTAGGTAACCACGAGCCCAACCGTGATGATTATACCAACTCTACCCCGCAAAGCAGGCCGAAACCGGAAAACCTTAAAGATTTTGAAGCAGGTTACCGTACCAGTGGCGATGTGTTTAAAGGGGGTATCAATGGATTTTATATGCTGTACAAAAACCAGCTGATATTAACCGGTGCCTTAAATGATGTAGGGGCGGCAACACGCGTAAACGTAGATAACAGCTACCGTGCAGGTATTGAGTTTGATGGCCGTGTTAAAATAGCAAGGCAGTTAAGTGCTGCGGCAACAGCAACCATCAGTACTAATAAGATAAAAAATTACAGTCAGTTTTTAAACAATTATGATGACGGCAGCCAGGCCGAGATATCTTTAAAGAAAACTGACATCGCCTTTTCTCCCTCATTTATTGCATCGGGCGAAATCAGCTATTCGCCGTTTAAAGGCAGCGAGTTTGCTTTTGTAAGTAAGTATGTTAGCAGTCAGTATTTAGATAATACCTCAAATACCAACCCAGCTGCTTTTCCGGTAGGGGCAAGTAATAGTTATGTAACTAATCGCCAATTGCAAGCTTATTTTGTAAGCGATGTAAGGCTGCGATATAACTTCAGCATAAGCTCGGTAAAAAATATAGGACTTGGTTTACTGGTGAATAATATTTTCAGTAAAAAGTATGAGGCTAACGGCGCAACCTACCCGGATATTGAGGGTGGCCACGTGGTGAACTATAACTATTACTTTCCGCAGGCAACCCGCAATTTCCTGGCATCGGTTAGTTTAAGCTTTTAACCCTATGCATAGCTGGATAGACCTGTTTATTGAACAGGTAAAAGCTACCACATGGCTGGAGTGGGTGGCTGTACTGTTAGGCATAGCCGAAGTATTGCTGGCCAAGGCTAATAAAGTGTGGCTATACCCAACGGGTATAGCCTCTACTTTAATTTCTATTTACCTGCTACTAAATGTAGCCTTATATGCCGAATGCCTGTTAAGCTGCTATTATGTGGTAATGAGTTTTTACGGCTGGTATTATTGGATAAAAAAGCGAAATGAGCCACCTGTAAAAGTATCTTATGCCAACCGGCAGGAGTGGACAACTACTTTACTAATTGTTTTTATTGGCTGGGGCATACTATACCTTTTGCTTATCAATTTTACACAATCAACCGTGCCGGTTTGGGATGCATGGGTATCATCAACCGCATGGGCCGGTATGTGGTTATTGGCAAGGCGTAAAATAGAAAACTGGATATTGCTTAATGTGAGCAACCTGTTTGCCATACCCTTGCTTTATCACAAAAACCTGGTCATGTTTACTTTACTTACGGCGTTTTTGTTTGTGGTGGCCATATTTGGTTACATCGAGTGGCGAAAGATCATTAAAGAGGAACAGCCGGTACTTAGCATTAATTAAATGGAACAGATAGAACACCCATCTGCACTGATGCAGCCCCAATGGGTTGACGTTATACGCGGCCACGCGGCCGAGGCTGAACAGTTGGGTAAGCTGCACCCGGCACAATTGCAGTTAATATATGATCAGCAGTGGTTTAACTTGCTGGCACCTACGGTGTATGGAGGGTTGCAAACTTCGCTGCCCAAACTGGTAAAAACAGAAGAGGCCCTAAGCTGGGCTGATGGCAGTCTGGGCTGGGTAATTACATTGTGTTGCGGCGCAGGCTGGTTTGGCGGTTTTTTGGAACCGGATATTGCCCGGCAAATTTATAGTGACCCTAAAGCTTGCTTTGCAGGCAGTGGTGCCGCTACAGGTACAGCCACAATTACGGGTGAAGGATATATAATAAACGGTAGCTGGAAATATGCCAGCGGTGTGCATCATGCTACACATATTACAGTTAACTGCAATATTATGAATGGTAATGAAGCTGTTTTAAATGAAGATGGTACGCCGCTAATACTCCCGTTTGTGTTGGATAGAAAAAATGTAAAGCTCCTATCCGGCTGGAAATATATAGGCATGATAGCCACAGGCAGCGATGCCTATGAGGTTAGCGGGTTATATGTTGATAAAAGCCGTTACTTTAAGATTGATGCAGCAGATGCTGTTATTGATGCGCCGTTATACCGTTATCCCTTTTTACAATTGGCCGAGGCTACATTGGCTGCAAACCTATCAGGCATGGCTGTGCATTTTACAGATTTGTGTGTGCCTGCCTTTAAAAATAAAGCGACAAATATCCGAAGGGTAAAGGAGGCAAATATAGCAGTAATGGATAAAGCGCTGTTAGATGCAACTACGCGGCTTAACCAGGCACGCGCGATATTTTTTGAAGCAGTTGAGGCATCCTGGAACGAGCCGGAAAACACAGAGATACTAAAAACGGTGAGTTATACAAGCCGGATATTAGCAAAAACAGCACGTGAATGTGTTGATGAGCTATACCCATATTGCGGCTTAATGGCAGCATCGCCTGATACAGAGATAAACCGTGTTTGGCGCGATCTGCATACCGCCTCTCAGCATGCGCTGCTTACCTTTATAGATTAAGTTACAGCTTTAATATAACAGAAATATCACATTGTAATTTAATTGCATTTGTGATATTTGCCGTATAAAACATATCCGGATGAAGATCAGACTACTGCTCACTATAACTTTTGCAACCGCTGTATTTAATTTATCAGCCCAAACTAAAAAAACTACTATCACAACCACTGTGTTACCAAGGCCAAAATTAATGGTGGGCCTTGTGGTTGATCAAATGCGTTGGGATTACCTGTACCGCTACTATGACCGCTACCAAACCGGTGGTTTTAAACGTATGCTGAATGAAGGTTTTACCTGCGAAAACACACAGATTCCTTACATTCCAACTGTTACAGCAGCCGGGCATACTTGTATATATACAGGGTCGGTGCCCGCTATACATGGTATTGCCGGTAATGATTTTATTATACAGGCAACCGGTAAATCAATGTATTGTACTGATGACAGTACTGTTGTAGGTGTAGGAAGCACATCAGCAGCCGGTAAAATGTCGCCACGAAACTTATTAGCTAGTACAGTTACAGATGAATTAAGATTGGCAACCAATTTCCGCTCCAAAGTTATTGGTATAGCATTAAAAGACAGGGGCGGTATATTACCAGCCGGCCATACTGCAAACGCAGCTTATTGGTTTGATGATGCCAGCGGTAACTGGATAACCAGCACTTATTATATGACAGACCTGCCTGCCTGGGTAAAAACCTTCAACGCGGGTAAACCTGCCGAAAAATATTTAAAACAAGATTGGAACACCTTATACCCTATAAACACCTATGTACAAAGCTCGGCAGATAACAGCCCTAAGTATGAAGGTAAATTTGCGGGTGCAGAAGCGCCAACCTTGCCAGTAAAAACATCTGAACTATATAAAGGAAAGATGGGTATGATTCGCTCTACACCTTATGGTAACAGCATGACGCTTGATTTGGCAAAAGCTGCTATTGAAGGTGAAGCTTTAGGTAAAGGACCGGTTACCGACTTTTTAGCCGTGAGCCTTTCTTCTACAGACTATATTGGCCATCAGTTTGGTCCGAATGCTGTTGAGGTAGAGGATACTTACCTGCGTTTGGATAAAGACATAGCAGCTTTTTTTACCTATTTAGATGCTAAAGTAGGTAAAGGCAACTACACCGTATTTTTAACTGCCGACCATGGTGCTGCACATAATCCCGGTTTTTTAGTTGATAATAAAATCCCTGCAGGTATATGGAATGAGAGCACCACCCGTACCGGTTTAAATAAAATGCTGGAGGATAAGTATAAACAAAAAAACCTGGTGCTAAGCTTTAACAATTACCAGGTTAATTTTAATAATGCAATCATCACCAATGAAAACATTAACAGTGAGGCATTGAAACAGGATTGTATCAACT
>JAQBNZ010000193.1 GCA_028288285.1 Mucilaginibacter sp. | reverse complement strand
AAGAAAAAACTTACTCGCTTCTTCAGGTTTGCCTTTTTCTTCCATGCCCATACCTTGAAGACAGAGTTTGACTACATTATTGCTTGGATTGAATTCCATTTCCTAATATTTACTTGTTAGTTATTATAACATCGATTTTGTTATTAGTGTTGAGATCATCGAAGTGCCTGTCGGTTTTTCCTTTGTGATCCATTTCATGATAATTCAAAGTCAGTTTAAATAAATTTGAATGAAACAAAGAGCAACTAATCCATAACAAAAAAACCGTAAACTCAACATACGTTGAACTTACGGTAAATTGTTTAGTGATCCCAACAGGATTCGAACCTGTGACCTACTGATTAGAAATCAGTTGCTCTATCCAGCTGAGCTATGGGACCATCGCGATTTTTTCGCGGTGCAAATATGCGTAATTATGGTTGAAATGGCAATAGTAACTATCCATTTTTCTATAATGAATTGCATTTGTTAAACTGTGAAACTATTAGCACAAAACCAGTGTATTTAATTATTGTGTTTTGCTTGTTTTATAGTAGCATCTGTTATTTCATTCTGTAAAAATCTACTTTCAAGTACATTTTATGCAACAAAAAACATCAGCGATAAATAATTGTTAAAATAATACATATAATTGTAAATAAATTATAAACCGGCTCAACAGCAAGCAGTAAAATAGTGCGTAACTTACACATATAAGTACCACATAACTTATTAATTGCCATCCTGACTGATTTTATTTTTGACGTATAAAACATCAGTTATATACGTGGAATGTAGTTTTTAATAAAAAAATAATTTTTTTACTTTTTAAAGTTTAGAAGTGTTTTTTTTACAATAAGTTAATCATACTTTTAACCCAATTTTTTTAATAAACTTATTTTATGATCATAATTGCTGACGGTGGCTCAACCAAAACAAACTGGTGCTTAGTTACTGAAGAAGGTAAAAAGGTGTATTTTAACACCGAAGGGTATAATCCTTATTTTGCTCCAACTGATTACATCATTCAATCGTTAAAGGACAGTTTACCAACAGACCTTGAAAAGGACAAGATCACAGAGGTTAATTATTATGGCGCCGGCTGTTCAACTTCGGAGATGCGTAAGGTTGTAGAGGATGCCATGCAGGCAGTTTTTACAAAATCAAAGATCAGCATAGGGCATGACTTGCTTGCTGCTGCCCGCGCACTATTGGGTAATAATGAAGGCTTTGCTGCTATTTTAGGTACCGGTACCAATACTTGTTTATATAACGGTCGTGAGATTATCAATAACATTGACTCGGGAGCATATATTTTAGGTGATGAAGGCAGCGGATGTCATATAGGTAAAAAATTACTTGTTGATTACCTGAGAGGCTATATGCCAGATGCTGTTAGGAAAAACTTTTGGGAAACCTTTAAATTAACCCCTGATGATATTAATGAAATAGTATACACCCAGCCAAGGGCTAACCGCTTCTGCGCAAGCTTTAGCAAATTTGTGTATGATAACATTGTGAATATTGAATACTCACGCAATCTGGTAAAAACATCATTTGAAGATTTTTTCCGTAATTTAGTTGTTCACTATCCTGATTATCAAAAATATACATTTAACTGTATAGGCTCTGTAGGTTATAATTTCCGTAATGTGCTTGAAGAGGTAGTTACTGAAAATGGCATGACAGTAGGTAACATAATTCGTTCACCTATAGATAATCTGGTAAAATATCACTTAGAACTTACGCCAAGCCATTTGTAATTACAAAGGAGGCTTAAAACTAATATTATAGCGGCTCAATCATGTATTGATGCCGCTTTTTTATGTTACGGCATATTATATTTTATAAAAATTCGTTATCAGGCAAAATTCTTCTTCAAAATAAATGAATCAAAAGTACTTCAGGCTATTAAATATATTAGGTGTTGCTGGCTCATGGTTAATTCTATGTTCATTTTCATTACCCGCTGATACTATTAAAAACACAGGTTTTAAGTTTAAAACAGTTGTTGTTGATGCCGGACATGGTGGTAAAGACGGTGGAGCAAGGGGTGGTTTTTCGTTAGAGAAAAATGTTGCTTTATCTATAGCCAAAAAATTACAGGCTGCTATTCAAACCCAATTGCCTGATCTTAATGTGGTAATGACCCGTACTGACGATACGTTTATTGAGTTGAACAAACGATCTGCAATTGCTAATCAAAATCAGGGAAATCTCTTTGTATCTATTCATTGCAATTCATCGCCGGAGGGCACGGCCGCAAGGGCCAATAAAAAAAGTGGTGTAATGCTGCTGGTATACGGCATGCACAGGTTAAGCGAGCAATTGGAAGCTGTGAGAGAAAATGCATCCATATTTATAGAGAAGGATTATAAAGAAAACTACCAGAGCTATGATTCAAACGATCCGGCAAATGTTATTATTCTGAATACCTTTACACAAAAGTACCGCAAACAAAGTATCATGTTTGGTGATCTTTTAAATAATGAGTTTAGGTATACCGATAACCGTGAAAGTATAGGAGTAAAAGAACAAGGAGTATTTGTTTTGGCACACAGTGCAATGCCGGCGGTACTGGTTGAGACAGGCTTTATAAATAATCCGGACGAAGAGGAATATTTAAACTCTGATGAAGGTCAGTCACAAATTGTGCAATCTATAATTAGGGCAATACAGGCTTACAAAGGTTCATTTGCCGCTCAATAATTTATATTTGCAAGCCTATACATCAAAATGGATATTTTACATACACTGCTTGGAGATGATATTAAAGCAGGCTTACTAATAATACTTAATTTAATAGTAATTGAAAGTCTTTTATCGGTTGATAATGCTGCGGTGCTGGCAACAATGGTGCTTGATTTGCCAAAAAACCAGCGGAAACGAGCTTTAAAATACGGTATTGTTGGAGCCTACGTACTCCGTGGCGTTTGTTTATTAATTGCATCATGGCTTATTAAAATATGGTGGCTAAAGCCATTAGGTGGTTTTTACCTCTTATACCTGGCTGTTCATTATTTTATTAAAAAGGCTAAAGCTAAATCAAATGATAATCCGGAACATGAAACGGTCAACAAAAAAAAGAACTGGTTTTACCGCTCAACAGTTGGTTTGATAGGTCCCTTTTGGGCAACAGTTGTTTTGGTAGAGCTGATGGATTTGGCGTTTTCTATCGATAATGTTTTTGCAGCAGTAGCCTTTACAGATCATATTTTTTTAATTTACACGGGTGTTTTTATAGGTATACTGGCCATGCGCTTTGTAGCACAAGCTTTTGTTAAGCTAATGGAAAAGTTTGCTTTTTTAGAGACCTTAGCCTTTTTAGTAATTGGCGTATTAGGTATAAAGCTAACGGCATCTGTTTACAGTCATTTTTATAAAGACACTTCTTTGGCCCAAGTGTTGGATGGAGAAGCGGCAGACATATTTGTATCTGTATTTACAGTTACTGTTTTTATAATCCCGGTACTTACCTCTCTTTTATTTAACTTTCCTAAACATAAAACTGATAGTTAAGCCCTTATTATGAACAAAGTTATAGCATCAATTTTTGGTATAGGTTATATAAAAGGTGGCGGTACAATAGCTGCTATAGTTACCTGTGCTATACTATACCTGTTGTGGCAGCAAGCTTGGTTTGCCAATCCACTATATTTATTGGTAATTACTATACTTATAACAGTATTAGGAATTTATACAGGTAATATGGTTGAACCCACTTGGGGTAAGGATAGCTCACGGGTTGTTATTGATGAAGTTGTAGGGATGTTGGTAACCATGTTGTTTATCCCTGCCAATCTTTATTTTTTACTGGGAGGATTAGTACTGTTTCGCTTTTTTGATATTTTAAAGCCATTATATATACGCAGGATGGAAGCTTTTCCGGGCGGTAAAGGAGTAATGATGGATGATATTTTAGCCGGCGTTTACTCTAACCTGCTTTTACAGGTGGCTGCTTTGCTTTTTTTAAGGGTAAAATTATAAGTAAGGCCTTAATATATTTTATACTATAACCAATTGAATACTGGCGCACAGTTGTATCTTTTGATATATATCCATTTAATACAGATTTGCCGGTTTTATATTCGTTTGCAATACTTTGCAATTTGCTTTCAAGTTTTCTGCATAGATCATGTTCTCTCCATAGCCAATTAAATATAAAAGGGTTGTTCCAAGCAAATTATAGCATTGCTCTGCAGGTAATCCCAGTATATTTAAAATATCATATTTAATTTGATTACGTATAAATATTATGTCCATTTAGCATCCTTTAATCTTAAAATAATAATATTAATACGTAAATATATAATCTTAGTTGTGATTATAGAAGAGCCTGTTTCCTTAAGCTTTTGCTTTGTTTATTTAAAAATTAAATAATGAAGGCAACTATTTGAAATAGGTAATTATATTTCAAAACGATTTATTACATTGATTATGAGTTGTTAAAAAAAATACGTAGAAATACCCTGTTTTTATATCAGGTATTTCTACGTAATGATTAATTGAAAATATCAGAGCTTTTATTTACAATAATATTTCAAACAAACCGTGCTTTATAGCAAATAGCACCATGCCCGCTGTATTACGGCAATTGATCTTATTAATAATTCTTACCCGGTGGCCTTCAACTGTACGTGCGCTTAAAAATAACTCAGCCGCTATTTCTGCATTGCTGTATTCTTTGCAAATTAATTGCAGTATTTGTTTCTCCCGGTTTGATAATAATATAGATGGGTTGTTTAAAACGTCTATTGCAGGTGTTTTGCGATTGCCACTTTTTCTTATTGCCTTAAGTGCATCAGCATTAAAATAAAAACCGTTTTTATATACCGTATTTACGGCCAATATCAGTTCATCTTTATCGCAATTCTTAGCAAGGTATGAGGCCGCGCCGGCGTTTATCATTTGGGTAACCAGTATTTCATTTACATGTACCGATAATATAATTACTTTTATACGGGGATGTAGTTTCTGTAGATGTTTGTTTAGTTCAATACCATTCATGCCAGGCATATCCATGTCAATTATGGCTACATCAACCTTGCAGTTAACATCCGCAAGTGTATCAAGCAATTGTTGCCCACCCGCACATTCTGCTACAAGGTTAAAATTATCAATGTGGTTAATGAGCATTGCCATACTTTGGCGAAACAAATTCTGATCATCAACTATAGCTATATTAACTTTGTGCATTTAAATTATAGGATAATTAATATTAGTATGAAAGCCTTTACCCGAATATGAAGCTGTAAGGAAAGTAGCATTAATATTGAGTAAGCGGCTCTCTATGTTTTGAAGGCCCATGCCGCTCATTACTTTTTCAGTTCCTGGTTGTAAACCCTTACCATTGTCATTATAATCAATACTAAGTGCATTTCCTTTACCTAAAAAATGAATGTTGGCCTTGCTTGCACCCGAATGTTTAATAGTATTATTTAAAAGTTCTTCTAAAACACGGTATATAGCTGTAGCGGCGGGCAATTCAAGCTTTTGTAATAACTGATCGGCTTCATTTATTAAAGTAACTTCCAATTTGCCTGATTGATTAATGATGGTGCAATGTTCTGTTATAGCAGCAACCAATCCGTAGTACCTTAATGTTGTAGGCGAAAGGTTATGTGAGATATTTCTTACATCCTTTACAATTTTATCAATAACACTTTTACTTGAAGTAGCAAAGCTGTCATAATTTTCATCACTATCCGTTACAGGCTTAAACATTTCTATCATTAACCTTAAGCCGGATAGGCTGGTGCCTACATCATCATGCAGATCTTGACCAATGCGTTTACGCTCGGCCTCCTGCGACTCAATAATGGCGTGTAGCAAGCTTTTTTGATGTGCTATCTCGGCTTGTTGAAATTGCTGGCGTTGCTTTAATAATTTGTTTTGGTTGCGAATAGAAAATAATATAAATGAGGTAACCAGTAAAAAGGTTCCGCTCATGCCTAATATTACTAATATGTAGATATTGTCGGGTGCGTTTTGCATTTATAAAAGCCTATAGCGAATAAAACATATTGAAGAAATAGTATAGTGTCATGTATTGTCCAAATTAAACGGATCATAAACTGGCTTGCTGTTAAAAAATAATTCGCACTCATAAACATAAATAAGCCGCTGGAGAAATAGATTAAAATCCCCGTGTTTATCCAATTTATACCATCATCGCCCCAATTGATCTTATCGTCCTTTTCAGATTGTTTAAAAGTAAGTTGTATACAGTACGCTATTATAATAACTGCTGATAATGAATGGGTATAAGTATTATTGACAGATAGGCCTTTAAAGTAAAGTTCTACTATATAAAGTATTATGAAAATAACAAGTATCCAAGAGATGGCTTTACGCCCTGTATTATTTTGAAAACAATAATAAAATGCCGAAAGCACCACAAACTCAAAAATGTTATCGATATGATAAATGATAATATTTTGCTTATGAAGCACTTCAAGAAGTATTATACAAATTAAGTTGATAACACCCGAAAGTAGCACAAACCAGAAGATGATTTTAAAAGGTTTGCTTAAATACTTAAAATTAATAAGGGCGGTTACAAGAGGAATTAATACACTTAAAGGAACAATGTAGTTGATATAAAATAGTAGCATCAATTATGTTTATAAGCTTTAAATATAATGCTTACAAACATAATTGATGTAAAGAAATAAAATTATTGGTTTAATGGGCTGTCATTCACATCACAAAAAGGAGGGCATACCTTTGTAACATCGTAAATATTGCTATCAGTTTCGCTACTCAATTCAGGATTTTCACTGGTTGATTTATAAATAACGTCTTTACCATCAACTATCGGCACAAATATAAGCTTGCTTGACATAGGGTCATTTACATTTTCTAAACCAATATAAGCCCTCACGTTTTCAGCATCGGGATTATATTTTAATATGTTTTTAAAATCAATAATTGGTATAAGATATGATTGAGCTGAAAACCTTTCTTTAGATGTTCCGATATAGGCTCTCCAGTTTTGGGTCATTGCGATTGCCTCATCTACAGGGATTGTTCCTTCTGGTCCGGTTGATTCATTGTGTAGGTTACTCATGTTTTAATTTGATTTTTGATTGTGATAATATCGGTGCTTAACTTTTATAATTATTTATGGCTAAATAACTCATTTAAATACAATATGACCGCTTGATGTGAATGTGTTTATTTCAATGATTATGCAATAGCATAATATACTCCCTGCAACTGTAAGTTGATATGAAAAGTATTTGTAAATACCAGGGTACGTTTCTTTAAAAGTATTGAACTATGTTTTTTGACAAGTAATTTTTTTTCTGCCTGTTTTTTTAATAATCGGATAGTGTGTGTTGTTATTGAAACGTATTAAATTAGTAGTTGCATGTTTTTCTACCTGTATACCCATTTATTTAAAAAAGGTTGCAGCTTTGTCCGGATAGTTTTTCAGCAAAGGTTTTTAGTAGAAATGAAGAGACTAAATATTACAGGCGAGCGGATTAGTGAAAACTTCATATAACCACATTTGTTATATACCAAACCAATTTGTTATGCCCTGGAGAAACGGAGATTACCCACCATCATACAAGAATTTGCCCAAGCCATTAAGGGATAAGGCAGTAGAAATAGCAAATGCTTTATTGGAAGATAAGCATATGGAAGAAGGTGCTGCCATAGCTATAGGTGTTAAAAACGCGAAAGAATGGTTTAAGAAGCATGAAGATAGCAAACAACCGGGAAGCTAAAGTCAAAGCTATCCCTCCAAATCAAATCCTCCTTTTTAACGTTAGTATAACCCGGCTGTATTGTTTATCGTGATATACCTCAAGCAACAGGCCGCGTCCGTCTCCTGATTTGAAGAGGTGGTCCAGGTCTTCCAAACTCATGTTGGCAACAGGCTTTAAATTTACCGACATTATTTCGTCATTCTTTGCCAAACCAATATCATCACTTGCCGAACCTGGTTCCACGCGGCTAATCACTACATGCTTTAACCCGTCGCCGCCTGCATAATATTCCAATCCACTCATATCGTGTTCAAATGGCTCTTTTAAATTGCCGCAGGCTTTCACGTACATAATGTTGTTTTGATAATCAAATACTACCGTAAACCTTTTTAATACATCCATACCTAAATTGCCATCGCGGGTTGTATAGTAGCCGGTGTCTTGAGTTTCAGGGAAAGAAGAAAGTACATTGTTTAACCCATATTTACCAATAGATAGCTGGTTTACGCGACTTATCTCGCCAGATATTGGTCCGGTTAGGCCCATGCCCAAATTAGCTTCTATAGTTTTTTCAGTTGGCCATTGGTTAACACGGTGATTATCTAAAGAAAGCGGATGCCCGGCTCCAATATCAACTATTAGTTTGCACTTACGTACGCTGCCATCACAAAAACGTACTGATGTGGTAATGTATGGTTTATTGTTTTCTATGAGGATGGGTATAGCCTCAAATTTTTTCAGTTTCTTTAACTTAAACTTATCTGGGTTGTAAGCGGTTAGGATGCTATCTGTAAAATTAAGCTTTACCACCAGTTTATTAAAAAACTCATAGCCCAATAAGCCGTGAATAGGTATACCAATATAATTCGATAAACCGAAGTGATCTTTTTTAAAGATGGCCGCGCCTACACCTACGCTCCTGATACCGGGTATTTCTATTTTTAAGGGAGCGGTTACATATGCTTCGTAATCTTCACCAACACCTACTCCTGCCAGGTGTAATGTACGTTTATAAGTGATGTTTAATGAGTCTATTAGTTTAGGTTCGGTAATAATCATGATTCCCACGCCACTATCCAAAATAAAGTTAAAAGGCCCACGGTCATTAATGGTTAGTTTAATTATCACCATGTTTCTTATCATCCTAAACGGAACTTTTACCTGATTGCTGTTTTCCAATTCAAAGTACTGGGCACAAGCGGGTATGGTGCTGAATAACAACATCAGCAATAAAACCAGTGGGTAATATGTTCTTTTGCCTGACATGGGAGTAACAGACTGGTTTATAATACTGGTTTAGATATATAATATAATACGTTTGAAAATTTTATTTGGTATAATAATATAAATACGTTTAAAAATTTTATTTAGTTGCTATATTCAATTTATTATATTTTGACAAATGTATTTTCGACACAATAAAAGCTCCGCTCGCTATAGCCAGCTCAAGCATAGCACCAGCCCATTGCTGCCCGTCATATATATTACTAACCAACAATGGAATTTGGTAAAGTGCGATAGCTGTAAGCAGAAAAAGAGCCAGCAATATAGCAGGGGCACCCAGGTACCTGTTGCTGATAATGCCAATGGTTGCAGTAACAATAATAATCCCAAACAGATAATCCCAAATGACAATTCCGGGGAAATAGGCCGGCACCTTGGCCGTTACAAAATTAACATGGGTAAAATGCTGTAACCCTAAAACTATCATAGGTACTGCAAATAAGTACTTACCAACCTGCAGCAGCCTTAAATCATTGGTTAACACTAATGCAGCGCCCATAATGACAACATCCTGCAAAGCCCGGGTCCAGTTTTGAACATTTTGCGGGTCGGCAAACAATCTGGGTATGTGTATAAGCAATATGAACAATGCCAGCATTATGCTTAGCATAGTACAGGCGAGTTTTACATGCTTGTTTATTACGATACTTAGCGCCGTTGCTATAAAAGCTACGGCCACTAAATAAACAAAAAAGAGATGCCAGGGTATCCATACAGGCACATAGGCGGTTAAAAAATCAGCATAAATAAAATGCTGTATTCCAAATGCTGTAAGTGCTACTGCATATAACCATTTTCCGGTATTGGTAAGCTTATTCATAAAAATATATAGTTCAGTTTTGGTTATTTAGTAGTCTGCAATTCTTAAATTGCATATGCCGGGCATCAATACAAATTTATAGTCATAAAAGCCAATACGTATGCACTAAGCCTGTACAAGTTGGTACAAGTTGATACAAGTCCGGATAAGTTTCTATTGATAATAAATTTGCTCATATATAGACCGATTATGCCATTTGATGAACTGATAGAAATGCTAAAGCGCCAGTATGAAAACGAGACTGGCTGGGGTGATAGTAATGGCTGGACTAACCAGGATTTTATTAATTTAAGCGAGCGGATACATGAGCGCACCGGTGTACTGCTTAGTCACGTTACCTTAAAGCGGATATGGGGGAAAGTGAAGTATGATAGTTTGCCAAACACTTACACCCTTGATACCCTTGCACACTACATTGGTTTTGAAAGTTGGAGAAGTTTTGTAACTGCTCATAATAAAAATGATGTTAATGTACTGGTACATGAACCTGTTGCACCTGAGCCTGTTGTGCCTGAACCTGAACCAGTAAAGCCTGTTAATAAACAGATTAAAACTATATGGATAATTACTGTGGTTTTGGCATTAACCATATTAGGCACTTATTTAAGCATGAAGAAAAAAACTGTGCCTGTTAAAAATAACGATTACAAATTTAGCAGCAGGAAGGTGGTTACCTCGGGGTTACCTAATTCGGTTATTTTTAATTATGATGCTACAAAGGCCCCGGAAGATTCGGTTATCATACAGCAATCATGGAACCCAAGGTTGCGTACTAAAGTGTCTAAATGGGATCATCAGCATACTTCTATATATTATTACCCGGATTATTACAAAGCCAAACTAATTGTAAACAATCAAATAGTAAAACAGCATGAACTTTTCATAAAATCTGATGGCTGGATGTCTGTTATTGAGCAGGACCCTGTACCTGTATATATTGACAAGGACGAGATTAATCATGATGGTAAAATGGGCATATCTGCCGAAATAATTTTAAAGCATAACGTAAAATTACAGCCTGTACCGCCTACTACACTTTTTAGTAATGTGCGCGATTTTGGCGAAATATACAGCGATGATTTTGTTTTTGAAACCTCGTTTAAAAATGATTATCGGGAAGGTGCCGCCGTATGTCAAAAAACAGATCTGTACCTGCTGTGTAAAGGTACTGCTATAGGTATACCATTTTGCGCCAAAGGCTGCATATCAGCGCTTGATTTGTATTTTACTAACTATTTTCGCTCCGGTAAAACGGAGGACCTGTCAAACTTCGGGGTTGATTTTAGCAAGTTTATTAAACTGAGGATAGAATCGCACAACAAAAAAGCCCGTATTTATATTGATGATAAGCTGGTTTATACTGTTGATAAGGATATTATTCACTCGAAGATAGTAGGTATTGATTTTCGTTTTCAGGGAGCAGGATTGGTTGATTATGTAAAACTAAGCAACGGCAAGGTGAACTTTGAGGATAATTTTTAACGCCCTGCTCCGTGTTCCGTTCCGCTAAAAGCGGAACAGAAGCGGAACACATCTTATGTATTATTATTAGTTTCTAATATAGTATGATGGGAAAATCAGATAGAATATGAACATAAAATCTAAACCAAATTCCTCTAAATGCTTGTTTTTCTATTAGTTAAAATGTAAATTGAGCCAACCAAACTAACCTGAAAAATTATGAATAGTGTAAAACACATCCTTGCCCGCAAGGGGAGTAATGTTATTGCTGTAGCGGCTGATACCACTGTGTTAAATGTGCTTAAACTGATGGCCGAAAAAAATATTGGCTCGGTAGTAGTTACAGAGAACGATAAATATATTGGCCTGGTAACAGAAAGAGATTATGCCCGTAAAATTATATTAATGGGCAAACACTCTGACGATACCACAGTAGGGGAGATTATGAGTACCGGTTTGCCACGCATTACACCAAATTCATCGATAGAAACTTGCATGCTGGTAATGAGCGAGAACAACATCCGTTACCTGCCTGTATTTGATGACCAAGACCAGTTGTGCGGAATAATTTCAATTAATGATGTGGTATACCAAACTATCCATTCGCAAAAAGAAACCATTGATCAGCTGCATAGTTATATACATACAACATAACGGTGGTTAGAATCAAGAGCAACTGATTTTGATCAATAGGTCTCAGGTTCGAATTTGGATGGGATCACAAACTTCACTTACCTTATCAATGCGGCAATTCGTCTCGCAACAAACCGTATGCCCAGGTGCCGGCTATAGCGCTTAACAAGGTAATAATAGCTACTGGAAATCCGCTGCCTATTTGGGCGAATATTGGCCCGGGGCATGCACCGGTTATTGCCCAGCCCAATCCAAATATTAAGCCACCATATACATTGCCCCAATGGAATTTTTTATCGGGTATTAGGATAGCTTCTTTGTTAATACTTTTTAGCTCAAAACGCTTAATAATTAAAATGGATAGCATGGCCGTTATAATAGCGCTGCCAATAACACCATACATATGAAACGCCTGCAAATGAAACATCTCTTGTATACGGAACCACGATATTACCTGTGATTTTACCAGTACTATACCGAATAATGAACCGGCCACCAGGAACTTGATATTCTTAAGCATGTTATAAACGTATTAAATAAGGTAATATAAACCATGTCATGACAAAGCCGCCTGCCATAAAACAGCAGGTTGCCACCAATGATGGCCATTGCAATGATGCTATACCCATAATGGAATGACCGGATGTACAGCCACCTGCGTAGCGTGTGCCAAAGCCTACTAAAAAGCCACCTATTACAATAAAAATAAAGCCTCGTAATGTTAATAGCTTACTAAAACTAAAAAGATCATGTGGTAATAAGCCGGTAAAATCATGCACTCCCTGTTGCTGAAGTAAGGTGGTTGTAGCCGGGTTAATAGTCACCGGACCAGGAACTGACAGCCAATTTGTAGCTATAAAGCCACCTGCACAAATACCTAATGCAAAAAAGAGATTCCAGCTCTCCTTTCTCCAGTTATAATTAAAAAAGGGAATACCCGCAGGGATACAAGCTGCACATATATGCCTGAGCGATGATGATATGCCCAGGCTTTTATTACCCAGTAACAATAATAGCGGTACAATTAAACCAATAAGTGGCCCGGCCACATACCATGGCCATGGTTGTTTAATTAAGTCAATGATCATGCTTCGGCCGGTTGTTCGGTTTTTGCATTCTGGTGCCGGCTGCTTTTAATTTTTTCGCGGTGTGCTAAGCCCCACTTGCGCAGCTCTTCCAATACTTTATTTAACGATTGGCTGTATGGCGTTAATTCATAAGTAACTCTTACGGGCACTGTTGGGTAAACCTTACGGGTTACAAACTCGTTCAGCTCCAGTTCACGTAATTCTTTCGAGAGGATTTTTGGAGTAATATCTTCTAACGACCGCTGTATTTGGTTAAAACGCAATGGTCCTTCCGTTAATGAAATAATTAAAGGTAGTTTCCATTTGCCGCTTAATACATACAACGCATCGCGCACGGCCTGTACTCTGGCATTACAGGTTTCTTGAGTATGTACTTCTGGTTTTTGCATAGAATTAACTAATTAACTATCCTAAATGATAGTGGTATCCTTTAGGATAGTAGTATGTTTTAGAAAGTAAAGATACTTAGATTTGCAAGAAAAATCACAATGAAAAAAATAAAAATCACGTATTGGATTACAACGGCAATTGTGTCGTTAATGATGACTTATTCTGCCTATGCTTACGTAACTCAGGACGCTGTGCAGAAAGGATTTCAGCATTTGGGTTTCCCAAGTTATTTTAGAGTAGAGCTTGCTATTGCAAAACTAATTGGTGTAGTACTTTTATTGGCGCCGGTTAGTTCAAGAATAAAAGAATGGGCTTATGCCGGGTTTACCATCACATTTATTTCGGCATGTGCTGCACACATTGCAGCAGGAGATCCGGTATCTTCCCCTATAGCTGCCGGGATAATGCTGATTTTGTTAATGGTATCTTATTTCTCTTATCATAAGTTACAACAGCCTGTACAAGCTTAGCTGCATTAATACGCTACGCATATACAAAAAACGGCTGCCTTTAAGGCGGCCGTTTTTGTGATTAGAATACCAACATCTTTAAAAATACTTATCAAGTACCAGCCCGTAAGTAAAGGTAAGGTTATCGCTGCGGGTAATGTTCATTTTGTTGTAGGTGAGTGCTGTGGTAAGGCTTATCCATTTGCGTAATTTGAAACCCAGTGTAGTTGTGGAGCGGATTATGTAATCATTACTATTGGATAGTGAGCTTTGCAGAAAATTGCTGCCATCCAAAGTAATTAATTCCTTAACCGCGAAATGATATTGCAGTCTGAAAGAGTTACGGTAAGTGTTATAGTTAAGGTTTGCCAGCAGGTTACTTTGATCATATAGTATACCATCGCTTATATTAAGGTAAGCATCCTTCTTGTCAATTAAACTATAAGCAATGCCGGCGCCTGCCAATAGCTGGTTATTTACTTTAAGAGAGTAGCTGGTGTTATAGTTCAGCAATCCCCAGTAATAAAAGTGTTTAAAAGTTTTGTACAGGTTAAAAAAGAGAGATGATGAAAAATCGTTATTGGTAAGATTGGCATTTTGCTTTCCGTACACCCAGGTATTTGTTGCATTTAATACTACGTTGTTCTTTTTTATACCAAAGTTTAATGAATTGTTAAGCAAATATGCTTTGTCGGTATTGGTTTTATTGATAGAGCCTGCTGCAGATAGTACCACATGATAATGCGTAGTATCATTATACTGTGCTATGGCTATACGGCAATAAAGACATAGTGATATAGTAATCAGTTTACTCATGCAGTAACAAATGGGTAAGGAGGACAAAACGTCTGTTGTATTAACGTTTTTTACCAAAAGGGGTTTAAATTATTGTTCATATAACACATAATAATTAAAAAATGAAAACAAACTGCCTTATTTATCAGTTACAGAAATTTGTGAAAAAGATACTTTAGATATGAAGAAGGATACCGCACAGATAAGCATAAATAAACTATACAGCCATCTTTACGATTGGGTAATTACATTTGGGCCGAGGTTTCTTATAGGTATACTGGTTTTATTTATAGGATTATGGTTGGTTAAAATGTTTGTTAACTGGTCGCACAAGGGCTTACACCGTAAAGATGTTGACCCATCTGTAAAGCCATTTTTACTTAGCCTTATTGCAATAGCATTGCGGATACTGCTCATTTTAGGCGTTATGCAAATAATGGGCATTCAGATGACCCTGTTTACTGCGGTGGTAGGTGCATTTGGTGTGGCAGTAGGGCTGGCGTTATCAGGTACATTACAAAATTTTGCGAGTGGTATCCTTATATTGTTGCTTAAGCCATTCTCGGTTGGCGATAACATTATTACACAAGGCCTGGAGGGAACGGTAACCTCTATTCAAATATTTTACACGCTGGTAACCACTTTTGATAACCGCTCGGTTATTGTACCCAACAGCAAGCTATCTAACGAGGTGATCATCAACATAAGCAGAGAGGGTAGCAGGCGGTTAGATATTGAGCTGAAGTTTAATAACAGTATTGATATTAAGGAGATTAAAGACATTATAGACAAGTCTATTGATAAATGCGAGAATATTTTGGAAACGCCAAAAAGACGTATAGGCGTTGCTGTTTTAGAGGCCGATAAGTACAGTATAGGGGTAAACGTATGGGTTAATGCCCATGGTTTCCAGGATACTAAGCTGACTTTGCAAGAAACTATTCTTCAGGACATTAAAGATTCGGGTGTAAAGATAGCGGGGTTGTAACTCAATAATATGTACAACCAGGCACAAACTAATTCCAGGTAGCAGGTACAGGATGGCAGCTGAAGTTAGATTATTATATATCTAAAGGAAATTTTTTACAGATCATTTTAAATTGAAATTTCTGTAAAACAAATTGCTTTTTAGCAAGTTTATAACCAATAAGTATTAAGTTAAAATTACGGCTATAGAGAGAAAAATTACGCATTAACAATTAATAATTGAAATCAATAAACAAAGAGAACATGAAAAAATCCTTTTTAATGGTTGGCGTAATATTAGTATTAAATTTAACAGCCAGCCGTGTGTTTGCACAAGTACAAGATACCACTAAGAAAACCACCACCACAACAACAACCACCGCTACAGGAGGGGCAAGTGATGTGGTAGGAGCACTGGCAAGTAATCCTGATTACTCAACCGCTTTAAATGCCGTTAAAGCTGCAGGTTTAGATAGTACACTAAAAACAGGTGGACCGTATACCATATTTGCGCCAAACAATGTTGCTTTTAGCAATTTAAAACAAGATAGTTTACTGAAAGATCCGGCTAAATTGGCAACCTTGTTAAAAGGCCATGTAGTTAAGGGTAAGTATTCTAAAGCTGATATTATTAAAGCTTTAAATGCAGGTAAGGGCAAAGCAAGCTTAACCACCATTGATGGTCAACCCTTAACTTTATCATTAGTTGGCAGTAAACTGCAATTAACAAACGCTGCCGGGAGCAGTGCACAGGTAACCTTGTTTGACCTGATAGGTGCCAACGGTATTGTGAATGGCATAAATGGTGTACTCTTGCCAACCAAGTAATTTACAGGATTATGACTCGTCCTGAAATAGGTTGACTATTTTTACGATTATAAACATTGATAAAAACCTTAAACACCCACCAAAGTGTTTAAGGTTTTTTATAGGTTTTGACTTTCATGTTTTGCTGATGATGCATTTGTTTAGGTGTAAGCATCTGGCAACTTAGATGTGGGCGTAATATGTTATAAATGTATTAATTGTTAATTTTGCCACAGATAAAAACTAAAAATGTCTATAACTACCGAAAACGAAAGAATTGGAATGCAGCAGGCAAGTGATGCTGTTGCATTCACTCTTAAAAAGATGCGTGAGTTTGCCAAACCGGGCATTTCAACAAAGGAACTTGACGAGTACGGCGGCGAATTGCTGGCACAGATGGGCGCACATTCTGCACCTACGTTAACCTATGGTTTCCCCGGGCATACATGTATTAGTATTAATGAGGAAGCTGCGCACGGCATACCATCAGTGGATAAAATTCTAAAAGAAGGTGATCTGGTAAATATTGATGTATCGGCAGAATTAAATGGCTATTGGGCTGACAATGGCGGCTCGTTTATATTGGGCGAAGATATCCACGGCCATGGCAGACTGGTAGAAGCATCGAAAGAGATATTGAGGAAGGCGATAAGCAACATTAAAGGTGGTGTCAGAATATCAGAGATAGGCAGGTTGATCGAGACTGAAGCCAAAAAAGCCGGCTACACGGTAATAAAAAACCTGACCGGACATGGTATTGGTCGCAGCTTGCACGAAGAACCCCACGAGATAGCTAACTACTGCGACAGGTATAACACTACGCGTTTCAAAAAGAATTCGGTAGTAGCCATAGAGACATTTATTTCAACACGGTCAACAATTGCCGATATACAAGCCGATGGCTGGACACTAATCGGTAATAAAGGTGGTTTTGTTGTGCAGCACGAGCATACCATTATGGTAACTGGCGGTCAGCCGGTGATATTTACAGCGCAGAACGGCATTTGGGATTAATTATCGCCCAACGGCAATGTAAACCAGAAAGTGCTGCCGCGACTGATAGGGCAGAATTAGGAAGGACCTATCCACAGTATAAAACAACTTTTGAAAGGCTTTGCCGATAATAGTATAAACACCCAAGCCCGGCATAACCGGGCTTGGGTGTTTATTAAGCCAGCAATTGCGGCTTGGTTGTATATGTTTCCCAAAGCAGTTCACCAAACAGGGTATTGGCCCAGGCAAACCATTTACGGGTGAACTTTGTAGGGTCATTTTTGTGGAAGGATTCATGCATAAAGCCGGTGCCTCCATGTGTTTTTCTTAAAGTGTCAATACATTGTTTTACCTCAGCATCATCGTTACTGGTTAAAGCACGGATAATAATACTAATGGGCCATATCATATCTTTACCAATGTGCGGCCCGCCAATTCCCTCACCTGCCATACCTTTAAAAAAGAAGGGGTTGTTAAGCGATAGCAGCATTTTACGGGTATTAATGTAAATAGGGTCGGTGTTTTTAATGGCATCCAGGTAGGGCATACCTAAAAGGCTTGGTACGTTGGCATCATCCATTAAATTAAAACTGCCGAAGCCGTTTACCTCGTAAGCAT
The DNA here is from genome assembly GCA_028288285.1 of Mucilaginibacter sp. Lineage (GTDB taxonomy): Bacteria > Bacteroidota > Bacteroidia > Sphingobacteriales > Sphingobacteriaceae > Mucilaginibacter. The sequence goes on along the minus strand of JAQBNZ010000193.1, from coordinate 25,062 downwards.
AAACTTTACCATAATCCGGATGGTTAATAACAGCATGCTTTTGCAAAGCTGTGTTAACCTCTGTGGCTAATGCGTTTAGCTCAGCAGCTAAAGCAGTATCTTTTAATATTGCCGCTACCATTTCTGCAGCTTGTTTTAAACTGGTAACCGCGAAAAAGTTTGACGGCACCAGGAATGAATAAATTGTTGCATCGTCACTCGGGCGGAAAGCTGAACATATTAATCCTACAGGTTTTACAGGATAGCCAAAGCCATTCATTGGTACACCATCGGTTGCCCATGATGTTGTACGTTGAAAAGAGTAGGGGCCGTCGTTATCCTTGCGTTGCTGTTCTTTAAAAGTTTTCAGTGTGCTTTGTATGGCTGTTTTCCATTTTGCATCAAACGGAGATGTATCGCCGGTAAGTTTCCAGTATTTATATGCCAGGCGGATAGGATAACACAACGAGTCAATTTCCCATTTACGCTCATGCAGGCCGGGTTTCATATTGGTAACATCATTTTTCCATTCGCCCACTTTTGATGGATCATCATAAAAGGCATTGGCATAAGGATCGCGCAGTATACAGGTTGCCTGGCGGTTAATTACACCTGCTACCAGTTTTTTCAGTTCGGCATCCTTATTAATAAAGGCAAGGTATGGCCAAACCTGCGCACTGCTATCGCGCAGCCACATGGCATCAATATCGCCTGTAATAACGTAAGTGTCGGGCTTGCCATCAGTCACTCTATAGGTTACGGTAGTATCTAATGTATTAGGGAAACAGTTTTCGAACAGCCAGCCCAACTCAGGGTTCTTAACTTTTAATTTGAACTCTTTTATAGCCTGTTCAACCAACTTGCTGGTGAATTTTCTTTGCGTAGCAGGTATCCTTACGGTAGGAAATGGCGCATCGGCTGCAATAGATAGTTTACTTAAAAATACACTTGCACCCAGTATTGTACCGGTGCCAATAAATTGCCGTCTTCTCATGGTTTATATAATCTGATTAGGCCGAAAGTAAAAAATCTTCCGATTAGTTAAAAACTTTAATATCCATAAGGCTTGGTCATAAATAGACAGGCGATATTTATGATAAGTTGAATAGCAGTTTGAAAATATTGGTAATAAAAGGCATTTCTGATTTAGAAACGCCTTTTTAGAGCTTCCCCTCTCAACGTAAATCGTTTAAGCTGTTTACTTTAATATAAGTAGCCATTTTTAAGTCTAATGGGTTGCAGGCGTTTTTTTAGCAGCACTGCTTTTGGCACCGGAGTCTTTTTTAGCAACATTGTTTTTAGCCCCGGTAGCTTTTTTTGCGACAGTGTTTTTAGCGCCGGTAGCTTTTTTTGCAACAGTGTTTTTAGTGCCGGTAGCTTTTTTTGCAATAGTATTTTTAGTATCGGCAGCTTTTTTAGCGCCGGTAGCCCTTTTATTTGCTGTTGTTTTTTTGGTAGTTACTTTCTCTTTAAGGTCGTCAACTTTTTCTCCGGCCTTTTCTTTCAGATCATCAAACTTATCTTCGGCTTTATCTTTCAGGTCTTCGGCAGTATCTTTTGTGCCGTCCCAAAGTTCTTCTATAGATTCTTTTATCTTTTCAAAAAAGCCCTTTTCTTCTGGTTGTTTTTTTGAAGTGCTCATGGTATTTTAATTTAGGTAGATGTTTTAATGTTGATAATTATTTAACAGAAACGGATAAATTTTGTTTGATTCATTATTAACTCACTTAGCATAGCGGAGAGAATTAACCGTTAAGGAGACAATAACTAAACCGATATATTAGGTTAAATTAATAAACCGTATTTTTGCCGGCTATGAAGTTCCCAAAATTTGCCGACCTGATCTTATTTGAGGATGATGATATAATTGTGGTGAATAAACCGCCATTCATCAGTTCGCTTGATGAACGTGAGGGCGGTGAGATCAATATGCTGCGTTTGGCAAAACAATATACCGATGACGCCCAGATATGTCATCGCCTGGATAAAGAAACATCAGGTGCGCTCATAATAGCTAAAAATCCTGAAGCTTATCGTACCGTTTCCATGCAATTCGAAAAACGTAAGGTGAAGAAGGTATATCATGCCATTATTGATGGTACACACGTTTTTGAAGAGCTATTGATTGATTTGCCAATACTAAACGTGGGCAAAGGCAACGTAACCATAAGCAGGCAGGATGGTAAACGTGCCGAAACCTGGTTCCAGTCGTTAAAGTACTTTAAACACTATACATTGGTAGAGTGCAGGCCGGTTACTGGCAGAATGCACCAGATCCGTATTCATTTAGCCACTCAGCGGGCATCAATTGCCGGAGATGATATGTATAAAGGCCAGCCGGTTTTTTTGTCTAAAATTAAACGTAAATACCATTTAGGGAAAGATCAGGAAGAACTGCCAATAATGAAACGTTTTGCCCTGCATGCATATGAGGTAACCTTTAAGCTGCTCAACGGCGAGGACATCAAAATACATGCGCCTTATCCTAAAGATTTTGAAACCCTATTAAAGTTGCTGGAAAAATTCGATGCATAAACGCTTTCATAACTCACCTATAAAAGCATTTATTAAAAACACCTCTGTGCTTTTAAGGACAGAGGTGTTCAATATTAAAACAAATGATAAATTATTTTAACGGTGGCGGAGTTATATCTCTACTTAACGCTAATAGTTGGCGGAGGAGTTGTATCTCTAAGCAATATGAAAGTAGTAGGTGGAGGGGTTGTATCTTTTAATATTTTTAAAGATGATTTTGTTGATAAAGCTCCATTAGTTGCCTTCATTTTAACTGACTGGTCTTTTTGACAAGAGTAAACACTTAGGATAATTGCAAATAGTAAAATAGGTATAATTCGTTTCATGATTTTGAGTTTGTTTTATGTTAAAAATCCCATAAAGATAAAAATATATTCTGTTATGTAAATATATCTTTATAAGAATGTTTAATGTATATACATTTGATTTTACAAGGTGTCAAAAAATATAAGTTTATAGAAATACCTGCATGATAAAAAAAGTTTTTATTGCTCTAAGTTTTACTTTGCTTTTTAATGATGCAGTGCACGCATATGCATTGAAAGTTAATGAAGTACCAACGCATCAATTAAAAATCAACCATGATACATTAGTATACATAATTCAGCAAAAGGATTATTTTATCAGGCAAAAAAGGTTGCTGAGTTTTATTAAAAATTATATTCAGGCTTCCCGGCCAGAGAAACTGACTGCAGTACAAGATACGTTTAATCGTTTTTTTATAAAATACAATGTAGATAATAAGGAAGCTTTTGCGTTTTTTATGAAAAGCACTTCTTTAAATAAGCAGCACAATCTTAAACAAGCCGAAGCTTACATGGTAAAAGCTGTACAGCTGGCTGCAAAAAATAACGAGCATTATTTATTATATCAGTTTTTAACCTATTTAGGATTTGTTCAAATCGATCAGGGGAATTTTATTGGTGCTATTTACGATTACCGCATAGCCACCAAAGAAGTTATAAAGATTAAAGATAAGTTTATAAATAACAGCCCACAGGCTTCGTTGAACATAAATATTTCTGACCTGTATTATAAATTGGGTTTTTATACAGAATCGTTGAATTATCTCGATAATGCGTGGCGCATTATAAAAGATGATGAAACAAATAAAAACTTGCTATCAAGTGTAATCTATTATAATAAATCTGAAAATTATTTCAGGATGAATAATATAGACTCTTTGAAGGCATATCATGAAAAGTTGAATGATCCCAGAAATAAGAATTACAAAATTCATAGTTACAGGCAGCGTGCAGCTTATTATATAACTTTGCTTAAACATAATTATCCTTTAGCTATTGAACAGATAAACAATATGGTTAAAAGCCCTGGATATGTATATAGTGATTTAGAGGGCCGGCATTTAGCCGATGCATATTTCATGAATGGTCAGCTTGATTCTGCCGAGAAAAAGATAAAAGAGCAGTTAGCCATATCATCAGCTAATAACCATCCGGAAGTAAAGTACCATTTATATGACCTGCTGGCGCAGATAGCGCAAAAAAAAGGTGATGCCAGCCTTGCATCATACAACTTCATGCTGGCGTTTAAAGAGTCACAGGAAAATAACTACCACTTAACCCAGGTAGGTAATATATCGTCACAAATTAAAGTTGATGAGACAGAGAATACCTACAACCAAAAAACAGACAATATTAAGCGACAAAGGCTTTGGCTGATATTTACGGTAATAATAGCTGCACTAACAATTGTGGCCATTGCATTGATATACCGCAACGTTAAGCAGAAAAGACATTACGAAACGTTGCTATATGTAGCAAAAAGAGAGGAACTGGCTTTTATCAATTCGCATGCTGTGCGGAAACACCTGACAAATATTTTAGGCATTATAGATATTCTTCGGCAAAGCGAAAACAAGTTGGAAGATTATAAGCAAGCCGAACCTTATCTTTTAGAATCAGCAGCCAAACTGGATGAGGCAATAAAAAGTATCTCTGAAAAGCTAAATGAGTAATTAGTGAATAAAGGCCGGAGGAAGCCCCCCTTCGGGGTTAAAGGTCGATAGAAAAACAACCAGGCAGGAATAACCGTGCCATCGGAACGAAACTACTTTTAGAACTTAGCTTTTATCATCTACAGATTTATTAAGTTTGTTTCTCTGGCTATAATATCTGCTATGCTGGTTTCAGAAAGTATTTTTAGCGAGGCATCACGCACTTCAATAAACACATCGCGAATGCCACAGGTAAGTTCCTGATGGCACTCATCACAACGGTGATAAAAATTTAAGCTGGCGCAGGGTACCATTGCTATAGGCCCGTCTGTAATGCGCATTATATTAACCAGGTATATGTCTTTAGGGTCTTTATTGAGGCTGTAGCCACCACCAGCACCTTTTTTGCTGTATAAGAAACCTGCGTTACGCAGATCGAGTAGTATTTGTTCCAGGAATTTTTTGGGTATTTTTTCTAGTTCGGCAATTTTTGATATTTGCATGGGCGGCTTGTCCATGTTTTTACCCATTACCACAAGTGCCTTAATAGCGTATTTCGTTTTTTTGGATAGCATCTACTGATATAATTCACAAAGTTACACAAACAAATTTGTTAAGCATAATGTGTAAAAATTAAGCATTATTGGGCTTATCTGAATGGCCAAGGCTTTTTTCAGGATTAACTACATCACGCACTAACTGCTTTAGCTCCTTTATTTCGGGGAAACGCCCCTGTTCCTTACGGTCAAATATTACTATGTCATCAATTCTAATATTGTATTTGCCTGATGTTTCGCTGGGCTGCATGGTTATGCCGTATATGTCGTCGCTAAAAGTGGTAAGCAGTTCCTGAGCCATATAGGCCGCCCGCATTAGCCAATTGCATTTGGGGCAATATTCAATGGTAATGGTTGGTTTCATAATTATAAAAGTAAAGCATATTAGTAAGCAATGCGTCATAATGACATAATAATTGTGTCTCCATATATTTTTCTCTAAATTCATCACCTCAACACAATCAATTTTTAAATATAATCATGAAAAAACTAATAGTATTCTTGTTTACACAATTGACCTGTATAATAGCTTTCGCGCAAATGCAGGTTAAAATTGCTAATGGAATGTTAGAGGGGGTGACCGAAAAATCAGGAGTACACAGTTTTAAGGGTATTCCTTTTGCACAGCCACCAATAGGTGACCAGCGCTGGAAAGAACCGCAGCCGGTGAATAACTGGGCAGGTGTACGCAAGTGCGATGCATTTGGTTATAACCCCATGCAAAAGAAGGTTTTTGGGGATATGGGTTTCCGTACGCCGGGTATGAGCGAAGATTGTCTTTATCTGAACGTTTGGGTGCCGGCAAATCCATCAAAAGAAAAGCTGCCGGTACTGGTTTACTTTTATGGTGGCGGCTTTGTAGCTGGTGATGGTTCAGAAAGGCGTTACGATGGTGAAAGCATGGCCAAAAGAGGCATCATTGCATTAACGGTAAACTATCGTTTAGGTGTGTTCGGTTTTATGGCACATCCGGAGCTGACAAAAGAGTCGGCTCATCAATCATCAGGCAACTACGGTTTGCTGGATCAGAATGCGGCTTTGCTTTGGGTGCAAAAAAACATAGCGGCATTTGGCGGCGATCCTAAACGCGTTACCATAGCAGGCGAATCTGCGGGTTCAATTGCTGTATCGGCACAAATGGTATCGCCACTCTCTAAAAACTTAATTAACGGCGCAATTGGCGAAAGCGGTGCCATGATTAACCCTACGTTGGCAGCTATACCACTTACAGTTGGAGAAAGTAATGGTGTAAAATTTGGCGAGAAGATAGGTGCTACCACATTAGCTGCACTCCGTGCTATCCCTGCTGATAAATTATTGGATGAGGCTTCAAAATCTGGTAATCCTTCTATGTCATCAGCAACTGTTGATGGTTATTTTCTTACCAAAAAGCCTGTAGAATCATTTGCCGCCGGCGAACAGGCCAAAGTGCCATTGCTGGTAGGATGGAATTCGGCAGAGATACCTTATCAGGCGGTTATGTATGGTAATGCGCCAACACCTGAAAATTACGCCAAACAATTAAAAATGCTTTATGCTGAAAAAGCTGATGAGGTTGCAAAATTATACCCCGGCAACACGCAGGAAGAAGTTATAAAATCTGCAACAGAACTGGCCAGTGACCGTTTTATCTCATACAGTACCTGGAAATGGGCTAATGAGCATGCGCTTACCAGTGGTAAACCCGTGTATCGTTATGTATTTTCAAAAGTGAGGCCACCTATGACGGCTAAAATGGGCAATGCCACGCCGGGCCTTGCGGGAGGCATAAATAAGAGTGATGCACCAAAACCTGTTAGCAAGTTACCTGAGCAATATGCCGGCGCATCGCACGCTTCAGAAATTGAGTATGCAATGGGGAACCTGGCAAGCAATGAAACTTACAACTGGACACCTGCCGACTATAAAGTATCTGAAACAATGGAGACATACTTTGCCAACTTTATTAAAACAGGTAATCCTAATGGTGCAGGTGTACCAAAGTGGATGGCCAATACTAAAGGCAGCCCGGTATCATTTATTAATATAGATGTAAAAACTGTTTTAGAAAAGGAGAGCGCCCAGTTAACGGGCCGGTATGTTTTTCTTGATAAAGAGTATATGAAGTAAACTGAAATAGAATAAAGCCGCCTTAATTTAATAAAGCGGCTTTATCCTTTCTAATCCAGACAGCGAATTGTAAAAGTTTTTATCTGAATTTTCGTACAACACCAAAGGCTATAACTCCCGCAATGGCAATTATAGAAGCTAAAAACGTGGGACTCAATCGTGTTGGTGGCACATAAAGCACGCCTTTTTTATTTGTTTTTACAGGTTTATCTACATAGCGGCCATAAGCGGGTATAGCAACTTTATCAAAATTTTCAACTAATTTATTTAGTCCCTTAGTTAGCTCCTTACCATACATGGGTTTTCCGTGGCCTGTGGCAGCAATGGCAGGATCAAGATTATTAAGCTTTATGACAGATTTTTTTGCAGCTACCCAGTTAGGTGTATAATATTTTGGTGGCCCGGATATAATTTTCTGTTGTTTTGCTACAGAAAATGCCGATTCTTGCTTAGTGGTAACAAAAGCATCCCCTGCAATAATTAACTTGTCTTTTTTACGATAAAGTGAGATATGTCCCGGAGTGTGGCCTGGGGTATGAATGTAATTCCAATCTGGTAAAAAAGGGATATTACCATCTCTTTCCAAAGCATGTATACGCTCACCAATATTTATAGGTTCTTTTGGATAAAAGACAGATAACAGGCTCATCAATCCTCCACCCACGCTGGGATCGGGTGGTGGATATGAAGACATGCCAGTTAAATAAGGCATTTCAAGTGAATGGGCAAATACGGGTACGTCCCATAAATTCAATAACACCTCCAATGTGCCTGTATGATCAAAGTGACCATGAGTAAGTATAATTGCCTTTGGCGGATTATTGCCAAAAATATCTGTGGCCATATCTTTTATCTTATTGGCAGATCCTTTAAGTCCGGTATCAACAAGTACCCAATCATTCTTATTAATCCCTATTATGTAAACATTTACAAAAACAGTTTTTAATCCCCACACCCCCTGAGCAACTTCAAAATAATTAGGCTTATAAGTTGCATTTACATTTGAATTTTTCATAATGATAGAATAAATCAGACAATTATATTTAAGAACGTTTTAGTGCTAACCGCCAATATTTACTTTTTGAAGATTTGCTCTTGGCGGCCCGGTAAGTACTTTGCCATTAACATCATACCTGCCACCGTGGCAAGGGCAATCCCAACTTTTTTCAGCATCGTTAAAACATACTATACATTTAGCGTGGGTACAAACCGGATTAAGCGCAGTAATATTTCCTTTTGCATCTTTATAAACGGCCAGCTGTTCACCGTTATATTTTACAATGGTTCCGCTATCAGTTTCCAGCTCTTTTAATGAGTCGATATTCTCTGCCGAGAACCTGTCGGCTATAAAGTGGTAGGCCACATCGGCATTTTCTTTTACAAACTCCATAAAACCTGCAACTGGTTTTATACGCGATGGATTAAAGATGTGGGTATACTTGTTTTTTTTACCTATAATAGTATCACTTATTATTTTACCTGCTATGGTCCCGAACATCATGCCGTTACCATTGTAACCTGTAGCTGTGTACATGTTAGGATAACCGCCAGGTAACTGGCCAATGTAAGGCAAGCCGTCTGCCGGTATGTAGAGCTGCGACGACCACTTAAAAGGAATATCAATAATGTCATAATATTGGTGAGCGTATTTTTCAAGCGCCTCAAAAGCCGCATCCGGGTCCTTGTGACCGGTTTTATGGTCCTCGCCACCAAGTATCATATACTTTATATCATTAATTATATGTGTACGGAAATAGTGATAGGGATCTTTTGAATCATACGATAAACAATCCGGGTAAGCGTTCTCATCTTTTAGCCTTATGCCCAATACATAACTGCGGTAAGGCGAGCATCTAAAATCCAACACGTTTATACCCGGTGGCAAGTGAGTAGCGTAAACCATGTTTTTTGCCTTTATGGTTATGGTATCGCCTTTGGCAGAATGAACACCATCTTCATAACTACTATCTCTTATAAAGGTATTTTCAACTATAATACCTCCGGCATCTACAAAAGCTTCGGCCAGTTTAAAAATATATTTAAGTGGATGGAATTGTCCTTGCTTTTTAAATACAATGGCTTTTTTGAAAGGAACATTTACGCCGTTTGTTGTAGATTCCTCCACTTGGATCCCTGCTTTTTGCGATGCTATAAGGATCTCATCCAACGCTTTTACTTCAGCGTCTGTTTCGGCGTACAAGTAACCGTCTTTGTATTCAAAAGCGCAATCGATGTTGTATTCTTTAACCATAGCCGCAATCATCTCAAAAGATTCATTACCGCAACTGGCCAATAGTTTTGCTGCTTCTTGGCTAAAGTCGCTTTCAACATCGGCATAAGTTGCATCAAAAAAATTATTAAGGTGAGCGCTTGTTCCGCCGGTTGTACCAAAGCCAATAGTGTTTGCCTCTGCTACAATACATTGCTTGCCTTGTTTTTGAAGCAGCAGGGCAAGAGTGAGCCCCGTAATTCCCCCACCTATTATCAGCGCATCATATAAAGTACCTCCGGCAAAAATATCGGCAGCATTATCTAATTCAAATGGCCCTTTTTGCCACGCACTAAGCGTTTTACTGTCACGTATAGTTTGGTTACGGTTTTGGTTGTTACTGTTTTCCATGGTATGCAGGCTAAATAAAAAAACCGTATCTGCTTGTGCAGATACGGCCTTGATGCAGGCATCATTTGATAAACAAATGTGATGCCACCCTTATACTATGGATTAAATTTTTATTTTAATAAGATTATAAATGGATCACCTCTCCATATGCCTCAGCAGCAGCTTCCATAACAGCCTCGCTCATGGTAGGGTGAGGGTGTACCGATTTAATAATTTCATGGCCGGTTGCCTCAAGCTTACGTGCGGTAACCACCTCGGCAATAAGTTCTGTAACGTTGTTACCTAACATATGCGCGCCTAAGAATTCGCCATATTTGGCATCAAAGATCAATTTAACAAAGCCATCTTTAGAACCTGCCGCACTTGCTTTACCTGATGCAGAGAATGGGAATTTACCAACTTTAATCTCGTATCCGGCTTCTTTAGCTGCTTTTTCGGTATAACCTACAGAAGCAACCTCTGGTGAGCAGTAAGTACAGCCCGGGATGTTATTATAATCTAATGGTTCGGGGCTGTGACCGGCAATTTTTTCAACGCAAATGATACCCTCGGCAGATGCAACATGTGCAAGGGCCTGGCCTTTAACAATATCGCCAATGGCGTAAACACCATCAATATTGGTTTTGTAAAAATCATCAACCAATACTTTGCCTTTATCGGTTTTAACACCATTTTCTTCTAAGCCAATACCTTCTATATTGGTAGATATACCAATAGCCGATAATACAACATCAGCCTCTAATACCTGGTTGCCGGTAGCTGTTTTAACATTAACCTTGCAGCCTTCGCCACTGGTATCAACAGATTCAACTGTTGAGCTGGTCATGATATTTATGCCTTGTTTTTTTAAGCTGCGGAACAGGCCTTTTGAAACCTCTTCATCCTCAAGCGGAACAATATTATCCAAAAACTCAACCACTGTAACCTGTGTGCCAATAGCATTGTAAAAATAAGCAAACTCAATACCTATAGCTCCTGAGCCAACAACAACCATTGATTTTGGTTGCTTAGGCATAATCATGGCCTGGCGGTAACCAATTATCTTTTTACCATCCTGTTTAAGATTTGGTAATTCGCGTGAGCGGCCACCGGTAGCTATTATAATATGTTTGGCAGTAAAATCTTTTGTTGTACCATCATTGATTTTTACAGATACAGTTCCTTTATTTTTAAGCGAGCCATAACCCATTAATACGTCAATTTTATTTTTTTTCATTAAAAACTGAACGCCTTTGCTCATGCCATCAGCTACGCCGCGGCTTCTTTTTATTACGGATTCAAAATCAACTTCGCCACCGCTGGTTTTAATACCATAGTCTGCGGCATGGTTAAGATATTCAAATACCTGTGCGCTTTTTATTAAAGCTTTGGTGGGTATACATCCCCAGTTAAGGCAAATGCCACCTAATGATTCTTTTTCAACTATAGCAGTTTTTAAACCCAGCTGTGATGCACGTATAGCTGCCACATAGCCACCCGGGCCTGAACCTATAACAATTAAATCGTAGTCCATATAGTTATATTATCTTTTTTGATTTTGAATGCCAAAGCTAAGTAAAAAGAGGGGAATTGAAAAAATTAGGCATTTTTGAATTTTTAAACCCTGTATACATATGCAGCACACAAATATTATTGTGTGATAGTTTGCCAACGTAAAAATAATGCGAATATTTTAGTGAAAATTCATATGAATTTCATTTTCAATGATTTTACACGCAAAATGTTGAAAAATATATAATATATGTTAACACTAACTTAACATTGACATAGAGAGTATTACATATCTTTGGCACAAAATTAAATCACTTTTAACGGTTAAACAAAAACAAACAAGTATGAGGAAGTATTTACTCTTATTATTTTTCACCCTTTTTACTGCAGGTATTGCCTTTGCGCAAGTAACCACAAGTAGTATTTCGGGTACAGTAGTTGACGAAAAGGGTGTGCCTTTGCCAGGTGTTACTATCACAGCAAAACACACACCTACAGGTACCAACTACGCAACAGTATCTCGCGTAGATGGTAGGTATAACTTGCCAAACTTACGTGTTGGTGGTCCTTACACTGTCACCTTTTCATTTATTGGTTTTACCAGTAGTGTACAAAATGACATTACACTATCATTAGGCCAGGAATCAAAAATTGGCACTAAGCTTTTACCAACAAGCCGCCAGTTAGGCGAGGTTACCATTACAAGTACACAAAACAAAGTAATGAACAATTCAAGAACAGGTTCACAGGAAACTATTACCCGTTCACAAATTGACCGCCTGCCAACTATCAGCAGGTCTATCAGTGATTACACTAAATTAACACCTACTGCAAACGGTAACTCATTTGGTGGCCGTAATGGTAACAGTAACAACTTAACAGTTGATGGTGCTTTATTTAACAACTCATTTGGTTTGTCTGGCTCATTAGGAGGCCAAACAAATTCACAGCCTATATCTTTAGATGCGATTGAGCAAATACAGGTAGCTGTATCTCCTTTTGACGTTACTCAAGGCCGCTTTGCAGGGGCAGGTATTAACACTGTAACCAAATCTGGTACAAATGAATTTAAAGGAAGCGTTTATTTATACAAACGTAGTGCAGACCTGGTAGGTTTAAATACACTTACTACAACTGTATTGAAACCAACTGTTAATTATACTACACGTGGCATTTCAGCTGGTGGCCCTATCATTAAAAATAAATTGTTCTTCTTTATATCTGGTGAGCAAGAAAGAATCAGTGACCCTGCTACAGCTTTCACTGCTTTGCAGCCAGGTCAAACAGCAGGTGGTAGCGTTTCACAGGTTACAGCCGCTGAATTGAATACCTTAAAAGATTTCCTGAAAACTAAATATAACTATGATGCAGGAGCTTTTGATAAGTACAACCTGCGCACACAATCTGACAAGATAGCTGCCAAATTAGATTGGAACATTGATAAGAATAATACCTTATCAGTAAAATACTTTTATTTAAAATCTTTACGTGATGTTCCTCCAAGCGCTTCTGGTGCACAAGGTGCCCGTAGCCCAAGCTTAACTACTTTACCATTCTTTTCATCTTACTATACCATTAATAACAATTTTAACATTGGTATTGCTGAGTTAAATACACGTTTTGGTTCAAAATTCGCTAACAAATTAACTGTTGGTTACCAGGCATTACGTGATTTCCGTACTTCACCGGGTGGTGGTACTTTCCCGCTTGTTGATATCTTGAACGCAGCAGGTAACACCATGACCACATTTGGTTATGAGCCTTTTACTGCTAATAACGTATTAAATACTGATACTTACCAATTTAGTGATCAGTTCACTATTTTTGCAGGTAAACACGAAATTAACATTGGTACAGCCAATGAGTTTAACAAATTCAAAAATGGATTTGCTCCTAACTATTATGGTGGTTACCGTTTTAACAACTTAACTGATTTTTATAATTCAGCTAATAACGGAGCGCCAACTGCTGTACGTTATGATTTCCGTTACTCTGCATTGCCTGATGGCTCTTTCCCTTTTGCAACTATTAAATCATATACAATTGGTTTTTATGCACAGGATAAATGGCAGGTAAATGACAATTTTAAATTAACTTACGGTGTACGTGCTGATATACCTGTTTACAATACCACGAGCGAAGCTAATACGGCTGCTGCTGCTTTAACCGGCTTTAGAGATGGTTATCAGGTTAATACCGCGCAATATCCAAAAACAAACATACAGATATCACCAAGAGTTGGTTTTAACTGGGATGTTAACGGTTTAGGTACAACCCAAGTACGTGGTGGTGCTGGTGTGTTTATGGGGCCGGTTCCTTATGTTTACATATCTAACCAGGCAAGTAACAACGGTGTTCAATTTGGTTCATATAGCATAGTACCTAATCAAGGTGGTGTTTTACCAACAGATCAACGTTTGGTATTTAACCCTAATGTTGATGCTAACAGGCCTCCAGGTGCTGCTGCTAATACTTCTTATAACCTTGCTATTACTGATAAGAATTTCAAATTCCCGTCTAACTTCAGAGCTAACTTAGCGGTTGACCAAAAATTACCATTCGGTATTATTGGTACGTTAGAAGGTATCTACTCAAAAGATATCAACGCTATATATTATGTAAACGTTGCATTGCCAAGTACAGGTACTGCGTTAGTGGGTTCTGATAACCGCATCCGCTACAGCAATACAACTGTTTATCCATCTATTTCAACAGGAAACACTGCGGCACAACCAAACATTACAGATGCTATTTTGCTAAAGAATACAAACAAAGGTTATTCATACAGCATTACTGGTCAGTTACAAAGAACGTTTAAAGAATTCTACTTTAACGTAGCTTATACTTACTCAGACTCACGTACAGTTAATGATGGTGGTTCAATTGCACAATCAACCTGGAGAGACCGTGCAGTATCTGGCGATCCTAATGCTGATGTTGCTTCTTATGCTAACTTCCGTCAGCCAAACCGTATTATCGCTTCAATGTCATACCGCAAGCAATACCTTAACCACTTAACTACTTCAGTTGGTTTAACCTACGAAGCTGCTAATGCAGGTGCTACATCATATGTGTACAATGGTGATGTTAACGGCGACGGACAAACAAGCAATGACCTGTTGTACGTTCCTAAAGATGCTAACGATATTGTTCTTGTAAAAGATAATGCTGCAGACCCACGTACAGTTGCACAAACTTACGCTCAGTTAAGCGCTTACATCAATCAAGACCCATACCTAAGCAAAAATAAAGGTAAGTATACTCAGCGTAATGGTTTAGTTCTTCCATACTTCCATTTGGTTAACTTTAACTTTACACAGGATGTATTCCAAACTTCAGGTAAAATTAAAAACACCTTACAGTTTGAGTTTAACATGATCAACTTAGGTAACTTCCTTAACAGTAGCTGGGGTAACATTAAGTTTGCTAACCGTACCGGTTTGTTGGCCTATAAAGGTATTGATGCTGCAACAGGTAAACCAACCTATTCATTTCCTTACTTTGATAATACTAACCAAGTGCCTCTTACCAGCTCATTTGGTAATGGTGTATCACAAGCATCAAGATGGCAGGCACAAATTGGTTTGAGATACATATTTAATTAATCACTCCCTTATAAGTATAGTGATATAAAAAATTTGATATATGAAAAGAAATAAATTTAATAATATAATAGGTGTTGCATTATTTGCAGCCCTGCCGGCTTTCATGATTTCCGGTTGTAAAAATGACGTTGTTGCACCTGCTTTGCCAACAGCTATTACCACACCTGGTGTGGTAGCAATATTTGCCGGTAGCGGTTCATATGGCTCTGGTAATGGTACGGGTGCAGCTGCAACCTTTACTTACCCAACAGGTATTAACTTTGATGCCGCCGGTAACTTATTCGTTGCCGACCAGGGTAACAACCAGATTCGTAAAATTACTTCGGCTGGTGTTGTAAGTACTGTATCAGGTACGTTAGCGCCAGGTAGCTCAAATGCAACAGCTATTGGTGCAGTAGCATCTTATAGCAGCCCAGCTGGTGTTGCGGTTGATATTACGAATAACATTTATATAGCTGATTTTGCTAATAACCAAATTCGTAAAATTGCTACTACAGGTGCAGTAACTACTTTTGCAGGTACAACATCTTCAGGTAACGTTAATGCAACAGGTACTGCTGCAAAATTTAACGGCCCTGCCAGCGTTGCTGTTGATGCCGCAGGTAACGTTTATGTTGCCGACTTTAACAACCATGCTATACGTAAAGTAACAGCTGCCGGTGTTGTAACTACTTTAGCAGGTGGCGCAGGTGCAGGTAATGTTGATGGTACCGGTACTGCAGCAAAATTCAATGGCCCAAGAAGCGTAGCAGTTGATTTAACGGGTAATGTGTATGTAGCTGATGCTAACAACAACAAGATTCGTAAAGTTAGTGCGGCTGGTGTTGTAACCACTTTAGCCGGTAGCGGTGCTATAGGTAATGTTGATGGTAACGGTGCTGCTGCAACATTCTATCACCCGGCAGGTGTGGCAGTTGATGCAAATGGTAACGTTTACGTAGCTGATACTGACAACAACCTGGTACGTAAAATTACCCCGGCTGGTGCAGTAACATCATTGGCAGGTAGCGGTTACCTGGTTTTAACTGCGCCATTTAATGCTCCGGCAAGTGTGGCAGTTGATGCCGCTGGTACTAATATTTACGTAGCCAGTTCATTAGGTAACACTATACACAAAGTAAAATAATACCTAAACACTTATAAGAACAAAAAAACCCTCCCGAAATTCGGGAGGGTTTTTTTGTTTATAAACGCTTTTTAAAATTAGTTATAAACAAATTCCCCATAAGGTGAAGTAACGGTTACCTGTTTAGTTTCAGCAGCCTCTACATGGCCAATTACCTGTGCTTTTACACCAAAGCTTTGCGATATACTGATCAGGTGAGCAGCTATCTCTTGTGGCACATATAGCTCCATACGGTGCCCCATGTTAAACACCTTGTACATTTCCTGCCAGCTGGTGTTTGATTCTTCCTGTATCAGCTTAAATAAAGGTGGAATAGGAAATAAATTATTTTTTATGATATGCAGCTTATCAATAAAGTGCAGCACTTTGGTTTGTGCGCCACCACTGCAATGTACCATGCCATGTATCTGGCTGCGGTAACTATCCAGCATGGTTTTAATAATAGGGGCATAGGTACGCGTTGCAGATAACACTAACTTGCCCGCAGTAACAGTTTTGCCATTGCCTATGTCGATAGCATCAGTTAGGTTTTTACTG
Organism: Mucilaginibacter sp.; assembly: GCA_028288285.1. Taxonomy (GTDB): domain Bacteria; phylum Bacteroidota; class Bacteroidia; order Sphingobacteriales; family Sphingobacteriaceae; genus Mucilaginibacter. The sequence continues at coordinate 8,546 of JAQBNZ010000193.1, read as the reverse complement.
CCCGAGAATACCAGGTCATGAGGTACAGCAGGGTCATAGCTTTCTCTGTATTTATCAGCTATGGATTTATTGAACACATCATGGCGGGCAGATGTTAAGCCATTTGAGCCCATGCCGCCATTGTATTCTTTTTCATAATTAGCCTGGCCGTATGATGCCAGACCCACTATCACATCACCTGGCTTAATTCTGTCGTTTGATATTACATCTTCACGTTTCATGCGGCAGGTAACGGTAGAGTCGACTATAATAGTACGCACCAGATCGCCAACATCGGCAGTTTCTCCGCCGGTTGAGTAGATGCCTATTCCGGCATCCCGTAGTTCGGCCAGAATTTCTTCTGTACCGTTTATAATAGCCGCGATTACTTCACCGGGAATCAGGTTTTTATTTCTGCCGATGGTTGATGATAGCAGTATGTTATCAGTAGCACCCACACAGAGCAGGTCATCAAGGTTCATGATAATAGCATCCTGAGCAATGCCGCGCCAAACAGAGATATCACCGGTTTCTTTCCAGTAAGTATAAGCCAGTGACGACTTTGTACCTGCGCCATCAGCATGCATAATATTGCAATACTCCGGGTCGTTGGTTAATATATCAGGAACTATTTTGCAGAATGCTTTAGGGAAAATACCCTTGTCAATATTTTTAATAGCGTTATGTACATCATCTTTTGATGCAGATACGCCCCGTTGATCATATCTTTGCGAAGAAATCATGGGCAAATATACTGCTTAATAAATTTTTGAGCGTCAAAATTATTACTTTGCCACATCTGTACACATCTATGTTAAAATCTCTTGGGTATAAAATAGCAAGCTGGCGTTTAAAAGTGAACAGTCAGCGTAATTTTTTAATATACTGTAGCGTATTTGTTGGCTTTTTTGGCGGCCTGGCTGCTGTGGCCCTGAAGTTTCTGGTGCATTTAATGGAGGATGTTAGCCGTAACATATCATCTCATCTGCCGTTCCATATTATCTATGTGTTTTTACCCGCGTTAGGTATATTGTTGGCAGTTTCCTGGCAGCACCTTATAAACCGCGACCGCATACAAAAGGGGATAGGCAATATCCTAATCAATATAAAAAAGAATCGTTCAAACATTCGCAGCAATAACATTTATTCGCATTTGGTAACCAGTTCGCTAACAGTAGGTTTTGGGGGCTCATCCGGCTTGGAGGCCCCAATTGTATGTACAGGAGCAGCCATAGGTTCCAATGTGGGCAAAATATTTAATTTAAGTCCGTATGAAAAAACCGTATTGCTGGCTGCAGGCGCATCGGCAGGTATTGCAGCAGTATTTAATAGCCCTATTGCAGGGGTACTGTTTTCATTGGAGATATTGATAGGTGAAATTACTATTCCAACGTTTATACCACTGTTAATAGCTTCAGCTACAGGTGTAGTAGTGTCTAAAATATTGTACTCTGGTCAGTTGTTTCATTTAGTAACCGAGGGCTGGGTTATAAGCGCTCTTCCGTTCTATTTAATATTAGGTGTATTAAGCGGCTATACAGCTGTATACATAGCAAAAGTTGCCGGCAAGTTAGAGAAGGGTATCTTGCTAAAGCAAAACAGATATATTAGGGCGTTAGGTGGGGGTTTAATGCTTGGTTTAATTATACTGATATTCCCTGCTCTGTTTGGCGAGGGGTATCATTACCTGCAAGAAATATTGAATGGTAATCTGGAAGCACTAAAAGACGAATCTCTGTTTAGTAATTGGCTGGCTAACCCCTGGATAATGTTGCTGTTTATTGCCGCGCTGGTATTAATGAAAATTGTTGCTGCAGGTATAACTATAGGTGCAGGTGGTAATGGAGGAACATTTGCACCTACTGTGTTTACCGGGGCATTTTTGGGATTGTTTGTTGCTTTTGCCGTAAACCAAACCGGATTGATCCATTTAAACACAAGCAATTTTATAGCGGTTGGTATGGCAGGCGCTTTAAGTGGTGTATTGCATGCGCCATTGACCGCCATATTCTTAATTGCAGAAATTACAGGCGGATATGTGTTGTTTATTCCCTTAATGCTGGTATCTGCTATATCTTATGTGATAGCCCGATTATATAACAAGCATAATATGTATTGGCATGATCTTATCCATGAAAAAAATATTAACCCTGGTCGCGATTATGGTATGCTGAATGCTATTAGCTTAGATAGTATTATTAACCGCCATTACACAGCCATTAATAAGCAAATGCCTGTTGCCGATTTTTACAAAATACTGGCAAGCAGCAATGCTAATATTTTTGCTGTATTGAATAATGCCGGTGAGCTTGAAGGTGTTATTTGGATGGACGAAATACGCAAACAATTATTTACAGCTATTGAAGAAGGAAATACGGTTGCCGATATAATGGTTACACCGCCGGCAATAATAGATTATGCTGAACCGGTAAGCAATTTAATGGATTTGTTTGATAAGCTGGATGTTTGGCAATTACCCGTTGTAAAAGATGGCCGTTTTGAGGGGTTCGTTTCAAAATCAACCTTGTTAAGTAAATACCGGGAAGTAATTATACAACAGCATAATGAGACTGATCTTTTTGCCAAATAATATATAAGTTGCCATTTCGAACAATAGTTAGAAATGGCAACTGGCTCTTACTTAATAAATAACAGCTCTCTGAATTTTGGCAGTGGCCAAAGTGAATCATCAACTAATTGCTCCAGTTTATCTACATGGTAGCGTATTGGTTGGAAATAGCTTTTAACCTTCTCATCATATGATATTGCACGTTCGCGCAGGTCTTCTATCACATTAGCCTTTTTACGTTCGTTGATCATTTGCTCAACATTGGTTTTAATAAAGTTAATGTGTTCGGCTATTCTGTTAATGATATCTATTTGTGCTTCATAGGTGCTTGCTTTCAAACCAATATCTTTCAATCCTTTAACGTTCTCAACCAGTTTGGATTGATAGGCTATGGCGGTCGGGATAATAATGTTCATTACCAGTTCACCAATAACACGGGCTTCTATCTGTAGCTTTTTGTAATAACTATCCAGCAATATCTCATGGCGGGCCTGAGTTTCGCGCTTGGTGAAAACACCGGTTTCGGCAAATAGCTCTTCAGTTTTTTCTGATAAAAACGCATCAAGCGCTTTGGGAGTGGTTTTTATATTGGCCAATCCGCGTGCTGCAGCTTCTTTTTCCCATTCCTCACTGTAGCCATTACCCTCAAAACGGATGTTTCTTGATTCTTTAATGTATCTTTTAATAATGGTCATTAAGGCCACATCTTTTTTCTCGCCTTTTTTGAGCAGCTTATCTACATCGTGTTTGAATTTTGTAAGCTGGTTTGCTACAATCAGGTTAAGTATAGTCATCGGGCTGGCAGAGTTTGCCGATGAGCCTACAGCGCGCAACTCAAACTTATTACCAGTAAAGGCAAATGGCGATGTGCGGTTACGGTCGGTATTGTCTTTTAATATCTGTGATATTTTGGGGATACCCTGCCATAATGAATTTTCTTCTTTTATCTTTTTGCTTAAGCGCGAAGTATCTATCTCATCTAATATCTCATTTAGCTGGCTTCCTAAAAATATAGATATAATTGCAGGAGGAGCTTCATTGGCACCCAAACGGTGATCGTTATTTACTGAAGCAATTGATGCCCTTAGCAAGTCGGCATGTTCATGCACGGCTTTAATAGTATTTACAAAAAACGTAAGGAACATTAAGTTGTTCTTTGGTGTTTTGCCGGGCGAAAGCAGGTTTTTGCCGGTATTAGTTATTAACGACCAGTTGTTGTGCTTGCCTGATCCGTTAATGCCCGCATAAGGTTTCTCGTGCAGCAATACCTTAAAGTTATGGCGTTTGGCCACCCGGTCCATTATATCCATAAGCAATTGATTGTGATCAATAGCCAGGTTTATTTCTTCATAAACGGGGGCACATTCAAATTGGGATGGTGCAACCTCGTTATGGCGTGTTTTTAGTGGGATGCCTAACTGCAAGGCTTCGGTCTCCATATCCTGCATAAAAGCATAAACCCTGCTTGGTATCGATCCAAAATAATGATCTTCTAATTGCTGATTCTTGGCAGACATGTGACCAAATAGCGTTCGGCCTGTTAAGGAAAGGTCTGGGCGTGCGTTAAATAATGCAATATCAACCAAAAAGTATTCTTGCTCAATACCTAATGATGCATTTACTTTTTCAATACTCTTATCAAAATAGTGGCATACATCCACAGCTGCTTTATCTAAAACGCTTAAGGTTTTAAGTAATGGCACTTTGTAATCCAATGCCTCGCCGGTGTATGATACAAAAACGGTTGGGATACATAATGTACGGCCCATAATAAAAGCAGGTGATGAGGGGTCCCAGGCAGTATAACCACGAGCCTCGAAAGTATTACGTATACCACCGCTCGGGAAACTTGAGGCATCAGGTTCTTGTTGAGCCAGTGCATCGCCACTAAAACGTTCAATTGCGCCCCCATCTGCAGTGGGCTCAAAAAATGCGTCGTGTTTTTCGGCAGTTGTACCTGTTAATGGCTGAAACCAATGTGTATAATGCGTTGCACCCTTACCCATTGCCCATGATTTCATGGATGATGCCACCTGCTCGGCCATGTCGCGCGGGATGGCTACACCGTTATCTATAGAGTTTACTATGCCACTGTAAGCTTCGGTTGAAAGATATTCCTTCATCTTTTGCTTGTCAAAAACATTTGCACCAAAATAATCTGAAATTCTATTTGATGGGGGGGTTATATCCGGTATCTCGCGGTTTAACACAGCCCTAAGGGCCTGAAATCTAATGTTCGGCATCTTTTTGAAATAAGTTGATGTTCAAAAGTAAGATTATATGGCAAAAAGGTAAAGTTATATCGCACAAATATTACAACAATAGCAACTTAATAGCAAAAAGCATTTCTACTATTAAAGCTTTGATTTAAGATTAAATACCAGACAACATTAAGAATTTAGGTTAAAACGGCTTTATCATTCCCATACTTTTATTTAAGTATATAAAACAGGTGTGTTTTATTGTGATAATGATAATTATATATGGTTTTAGTATGTATTTATTAATAAAATAATAAAAAGGATTGTTTACTATCATATTAACAGTCAATATTTTGTTTAAATGATATTAAATATATAAATTCATAAAAATAATGCAATTAAACGTTATAATTTTTGATAATACATATATAAATTGATTCAAAAAATGCAAATATTAATGTATTTGTTTCAATTTACAAAAATCAATCTATTTTACGTTTAATTATTTCTACTTTTTTACCTAAATACTAACATATAACAATAATAACATTACCACATGCAATAAAATGCTGGTGGTGTAATGCTTATAATGTAATTGTTCGAATAACCCACGTACAATTAGTCATAATATGGGTTAAAGTTCTTTAAAATCCCTTGTATCATAGGTTTAAGTGCCCCCGCTAAATCTAAAAGCCATTCTACAAGTTTGTTTGCCTTATAAAATATTTTATGTCTTACTATTTGTGAGTCATAATTCTTATGTAATAACTATAACACACTAATATTTTAACCATTAAACAATTTAAAATGAAAAAGAAACTTTTACTTTTAATTACACTTGCAACATTTACTTATGCCGTACAAGCACAAGACACTGCCAAAACTGATCCGCCTTTAATGATCTCTGGCTCGGTTGATACATATTTTAAGTATGACTTTGCCAAGCATAGTAATATCCCAACCAGTTTTGCATCAGATCAAAACTCAATTTCAATAGGTATGATTGACCTGGCTTTAAAGAAAAAGGTAGGCAAAGCAGCATTTGTTGGCGAGATGTCATTTGGCCCAAGAGGACAGGCTCAGTCAATTCCAAATAATGCTACCGATAATAATAGCTACCATGTGCAAAACCTGTATGTATCATATGATGTAACTGATAAATTTAACTTAACAGGTGGTTATATGGCAACCTTTATGGGTTACGAGGTAATATCTCCTGTAGGTAACTTTAACTACTCAACTTCGTACCTGTTCACTAATGGGCCGTTCCAAAATGCGGGTTTTAAAGCAACGTATCTGTTTAGCGATAAAGCAAGCTTAATGGCAGGTATTTTTAATGATGCCTGGAATGTTTACACATCTGTAAGTAAAGTGAATACTTTTGGTGCACAATTGATGGTTGCTCCTGCCAAAGGATGGACAGCTTACATCAATTTATTAACCGGTACATTATCGGGTACTGAAATTGACCTTACAACTTCTTATCAAATTACTAATGCTTTTAAACTGGGCCTGAATGCTGCTGATTTTTCGGCTGCCAAAGCAGTTGGCACAGGTGGTTTTAGTGGTATAGCATTGTACCCTCAGGTTGCTGTAGCAAAAGATGTAACATTAGGTTTAAGGGGCGAATATTTTAAAACCAAAACTGGTAGTGTAACTACTTTAGGTCCTAAACCGGGCAGCTCGGTTACTGCTTTTACTTTAACTGCTAACCTTAAAAGCGGCCCGTTAACTTTAATCCCCGAATTAAGATTAGATAACAACAAATCATTATCAGACGGATTTACGAAAAGCGGTGGTATCACTCCAACAAAAAGTGCTTCACAATTTATTTTAGCTGCTGTATATTCTTTTTAAATTTTTTTAATAAGTTTGCACAACTAATTAATTAAATAGCCATCTGTAGTTATTACAGATGGCTTATCTTTGTAATATGAAAAAATTGTTATTTAGCTTAGTGTGTATAATGTGCTCACAAATTGCATCGGCACAAAAAGAAATGCTGCAGTTGGATGAGGCTAATAAATATGTTTATTACCAGGTAGTAGACAAGCAGGGAGTTGCTGCTGATACCCTTTACCAACGGGGTTCATACTTTATTAAAATGGCTAACTTTAAGAGGAGGCCAGAAAACGTTGTGGCAAATGCCATTGTAACCAAAGGGAAGTTTTTGGTATATAATGGATCATCTGTAGTTAAGAAAGAGGGTGGAGAAATTTCTTATACATTGTCTATAGAAACAAAGGATCAAAAATACCGCTATAAAATAAGCGACTTTGTTTTTACCCCTTATACAAGAGATCGGTTTGATAATATGGTTCCTATGCCAGGTATTGAAGTGCCGATAGAAAAGCTTGCATCTAAATATTCTCAGAAAGAAGCCGACAACTACCTAAGTCAAACCGGTATGTTTTGCCAGGCAACCAGCCGTAATTTAAAACAGTATATGGATAAAATATCCATTGCCAGGGTAGAAGAGCCTATTAAAAAGGTTGTAACCGATAAATGGTAATTACCTGTTAATAATACACTTGTATTATATATTGCAATAAAGCTTATTTGCCAATGTAAATTTTGTATTTGTACAAGGTAACAGCTGTGTTATTAGTAAAAATTAAATAATACAGTATTTTGTTTTGTTTAAGTGTTACATTAGAGAATTAAATTCTTCCAAGATGCTTAACACAAAACTAAATTTGTACAATGCCGAGTGGCTCGACCTTGTATTCGACAAAAGAAACAAAGTTTACGGTGCCTATTATCTTCGCCAGCATTATGCGGGTAACATGGTAAGGGCAATGGCGGTAACCTTTACAGTAATTGCTGCTGTAGGGCTGTACCTTAGGTTAAATGCTAAAGAAGCGGAGTTAATTGAACCTACAAGAATAATTGATGTAGTTATTCAGCCCCCGCCTGTAGCACCTGTTAAAAAGGTTGAACCGCAAAAGACAGAACAGGTTAAGGCACAACCGGCATCTGCAATGCATAAATTCCTTATGCCGAAGCCAACAAGTAACCCTGTTACAGAAGAGCCCCCTAAGAATATTGATCTTACCGGGCAAACAGGTCCTATAGATAGAAAAGGAGAACCCGGTGCCCCGGTTGATGTTATTGAAGATGTTCCTGTTGGCCCACCGGCTGCGGCACCAAGCAGTAATGACATATTTAACACAGGAGGCCTTGAAATACAACCTGAACCCTATGGCGGTATGGGTGCATTCTCAAAATTTCTTAGTAAGAACCTAAGGTTTCCGGCTGCTGCATCTGATGCGGGGGCTTCCGGTAGAGTGATAGTTAGTTTTGTGATTGAAAAGGATGGCAGCCTATCAAATATAATGGTTGAACGAGGTGCAGGCTATGGTATGGATCAGGAAGCTGTACGGGTTTTGAAACTGGCTAAAGCCTGGAAACCTGGTATTCAAAATGGGCAGCCGGTAAGGGTGAGATACATGGTGCCCATTAATTTCCAGCTACCCGAGTAAGCAAAGGCTATTGTTCTGTGTTCCGTTCCGCTAAAAGCGGAACATAACGGAACATAGCGGAACAAAAAGCGGAACACGTATAGAATAAAACACATAGCGATGGATTTTATATTCATCGCTTTTTTTTAATTACTGCGGTCTATCCTCCTGTGGTAATCATTCATCCCTCGTCTTTTCGTCCTTTATCTTCATTAATACCCTTTTTCCTTTCGGCTTTCCCTGCTTTTTTCTAATTTTGCGCATCTTTTCAACATAAACAATAATACATTGGAGCACCAGGAATTAACAACCGTTGAAACCGCCAGAGATCTGGGA
>JAQBNZ010000171.1 GCA_028288285.1 Mucilaginibacter sp. | reverse complement strand
GTTTGTGCTATAGCAGGAACAAAGTAAACTACCATTAACAAGGTAAGCAGCGTGAAGGTGTATTTTTGATTCATTTGCTTGTCTTCTATTGTTCTTTGTTATCCTGTTTAGTTTCTTTAGTTGCCGGCTTTTCTTCAGTTGCTGGTTTGTTTTCGGTCGCCGGTTTAGTTTCTTTAGTTGCCGGCTTTTCTTCAGTTGCTGGTTTGTTTTCGGTCGCCGGTGCAATTTCTTTAGTTGCCGGCTTTTCTTCGGTTGCTTTTTGAGGCGATATTGCGTTTAGCTTTTGTTTTGCTATGCCTAAAATATCATCGTCGCCTTTGTAATTGTCAACAATACTTTGCAGCGTTGCTTTCGCCTGGAAATCGTCTTTTAAAGCGGTGTAATTATCTGCAAGTAAAATATAGGTTTTAGCTACCCAGTAATCATAATTAGGTAAGCCTTTAACCAGATCAAAGCAGGTTTTTTGTGATGCCTTGTACTTGCCTTTCAGGTACTCAATATTTGCAATATTGTATTTTGCCTCCGCTGCTGCAACGGTTTTGGTATTAGTTACAGTGTAGGTAAATTCGGTTACAGCAGCTGTAGTATCACCTTTAATAAGGTAAGCTTTACCTGCATATAAACCGGTTTTGTATTTATCTTCCTGTGCCGATTTCTCATTATCCCTTACCAGTTTCACATACTTAATTACATCATCGGGCATGTTTATCATTGAGTAGCATAATAGCAGGTTATTTACAGCGAAGGTATAATCGGCCTTATATTCCGAGTTGGTTTCCAGTCTTTTCAAAAACACAATGGCATCATTATACTTCTTTTGAGCAATGTAAAGCTTAGCCATACTTATAAGCGATTTTTCGCTGTATGTGCTTGTCCAATCGTTTAAGATAACGTTATAATCAACCACAGCCTCATCTGGCTTGTTCAGGTTAACCAAACTCTGCGCACGAATAAATCTTGCCTGCTTCTCATAGATCTGTTTGGTTGGGAATTTATCAAAATAAGCGTTTATAGCGTTTACAGTTCCCTGCCAGTCAGATCTTAAGTAAAGGTTGTTAGCAGCTGCAAACATGATGTTCTCCTGATCGGCGGTTGAGTAATTACCAATTGATGTAGTATTGGCATAATTGATAAATGTTTGTGCATCACCTTTATCGGTGTAAATTTTTTCTATTTGTTTAAGCGCTGTTTTAGCTTCATCGCTTGAGGAATAATCCTGCACCACGCGTTTAAACGTGGCAACCGCCTCATCATCATTGCCACCTGCATTGTAATCAATTAAACCTATAGTAGTTAACGCACGGGGAATGTAGCTGCTACGCGGATATTTCTCCATCATGGCCTGCAGATCAGTTTTTGCACGTGCACCATCATTCTTTAAGAAATAAGTATAAGCAATCTCGAATGAAGCATCATCAGCATAATCTGAATTTGGGAACCTGGCTAATACATCGTTTAGCGTACTTATCTTGGTATCCAATGATCCCTGTAAGCCTTGTATAATGCCTCGCTGAAACAGTGCATAATCTTGTCCCTGGCTTTGCTGTGCAATAATTTTATTATAGTTCTCTAAAGCCTTACCATAATTTTTTAACACAAAATAACTATCTCCCAACCGGCTTACCGCATCGTTCTCGGTATATTTATCCTTTACATCGCCTTGTAAAAACCGCTCAAAGTAGGTAGCGGCTGTTTTATACTCTTCGCCGCCGAAAGCTGCATAAGCCAATGCATAATTAGCATAATTGGAAACATCTGTTTCCTTTGATTCCGGCATAGCCAAAAACGTCTTAAAAGTCTCTACCGATTCGCTATACTTCCGTACCTCATACATTGATTCGGCCATCCAGTAATTGGTTAAGGCCTGTGTTTTGGTATCAATAGGGAACTTTAACGAGCGAAGGAATATACCAATGGCATTTTCAAATGCGCGTTCGTTATAAAATTCTAACCCACGGTAATAGGTCACTTTTTGATAAGCAGCCTGTGCACTTGCCGATTTATTAGGGATAGGTTCCAATATCTCAACAGCCTCTTTATAGTTATGGGAGGTAAGTAATTCTTCGCCCAGTAAGGTTTTTACTTCATCAATACGGCGAGAGCGCGGATAGTTTTTTAAATATAAGCGGGTAGCATCCAGCGCCTGTGTGTTAAAATCAAGTTCATATGATAACTTGGCGTACTGATACAGCGCATCTTCCTGTAATTGCTTATCAAAGCTAAGCCTTGATGCTACCAGGAATGCATTACGTGCACTTTGCTTGTTGTTCATTTTCAGGAATATATCTCCTAAAGTATAACTACCGCTTTGGCTGTAATTATCGTTTTGTGCTACCAGTTTTTCCAGTACCGATGCTGCTTTGCCGTTATTGCCAACTTTATAGTAGGCATAACCAATTTGGTAACTGTCTTGAGTGTTTTGTGTTGCGCCGCGGTCGGCTTCTTCAAAACGACTATAATATTTTACCGCATTATCATAATCGGCCCTGGCAAAATATGATGCACCAATAATGCGTAGCATCTCTGTTTCGTGCTGTTGTTTTGTTTTGTTAATAATAGGGATGGCGTAGTTTATAACATCGTTATAACGCTTATCTAAAAAGTAAACCGCGGTGATATAGTATGGGTAACTGTTCTCATATTTTTTTGAGTTTTTTAAGCGCTCAAAATTTACAAGGGCCAGTTGATAATCTTTATTTAAGTAGGCGATGTAGGCAAAGTAATAAACGGCATCGTCTGTAAATGGCGACTTTTTATTTTTTACTTCGCTAAATAATAACTGTGCGTTCTTATAATCGTTAGTAACAAAGTAGGCGTAACCTTTTCTGAATTTGTATTCGGTATTTTGGCTGCCATTCAAGTCAACGGCATCAACTTTATTAAACCAAACCAAGGCTTCACTAAATTTGCCCTGCTTAAAGTATGATTTACCTACCTGAAAAAAAGCCAGTTTGGTAAGTGGATTTTCGGGGTGTTCTTTAATAAACCGTAAGAACATGCTTTCTGCGTCGTCATTACCCAGTTCTAACGCGCACAATGCTTCATAGTATTGTGCATTTTCTTTTAACAGGGACAGTTCCGATTCAAACTTTGATTGCTGTGTGGTTTTAAGCCTTGATTGCTCAACCAGGCGGTATTGCTCTGCAGCGGCGGCGAATTTTCCTTTATCCATCAAATCGCCCGCGGTTTGATAAATGCGGTTAATATGGAATGATGGGTTTTGCTGAGCCAGTACCGGAACGGCGAAAAATACGGATGCAAAAACGGTAATGTATTTAAGTTTAATCATAAAGTGCGTACTAATGATAGGGCTAAAATAGCTAAACGCAAAAATGCAATCCACATTAGTAATTAACAAGTGTGGAGAACGCTTTTTTTAACGGTTGTTATAAACACGGTGGTATAGTTGTGGAAAACTTTAACTTAAAATGGGTAAATTTAAATCTTATAAATTAACCTTTTTAACTATTCGGGAACTTTGTAATGAGCCTGAGCCATAAAATATAGGTGGTTTAAAAACGTTTATTTTTATAATAATGCAACCCAAGTTGAACCATAAGAACCGTAATTTGTTTATTTTATTATTCGCTATACTGAGCATAGTTTTTTCGGGGTATAAATATTATAGACAGACCAGTTCATTAGTTGAATTAAAGAATGAACGACTGCCCATTACACCCAAAGAATTTTACATTGCCGGTATTACGGACGCACGTACGGATAATAATAACATAATAGGCAGTTTAGTACCCGCTGTTACTGTACCCGGTAATCAACCCGATGCAGTAAAAATTGAGTTGAAAGGTGGCACTACAGCTATAAAGAATTTTATTAACTACAGTTTGCCTGTTAATGCAAGCCTGCGCCCGGTTATTATTAAACTAAAAACTTTTAAAGTGACAGAAATTCCTTTAACGGGAGGGCGGGTAAAAGGACAGGTTACACTATTAATTTCGTTTGGGTTACAGCAGGAGTATGATGTTGTGCATTTGACTGATTATACCGGCAATGCTACTTACCAGCGTACTGCAGGACCGGCGCAACAAATTGAGCCATTGTTAAGAAACACCATCACTAATAGCCTTGTATATTTAAATAACTGGATGAACGCTCAGGCCGATAATAACATTAAGCTGGCAAAGAGTGTTCAAATAAAGTTTAATGATTATACTGAACGTGTTGAGAGTGATACTATCTATTACAGTACAAACCGACCTTTAAAATGGACCGATTTCCAGCAAAAGCCACAACAAGGTAGTAAACATAGTGCCGAGATTTTTGCCAGCCTTGGTTATAACGAACACGTAGAACTTATAAAAGGGATTATTACCGTTAAAATTGATTTGAAAGTATTTGCACCTAAAAGTGCCTGCTGGGTTAAGGGAGAAGTTAAGGACGCATACAGCCTGAACCATGAGCAACGCCATTTTGATATTGTTAAGTTGGGTGCAGAACACTTTAAGCAAGCCATTAAGGCTGAAAAGCTTAGTGTTAATAATTATGATGGAACTATAAATGTGGCTTATTTTGATGCTTTGAGGGATATAGATAAACTGCAAAAGCAGTACGACAGCGAAACGCAGCACAGTATAAATACCTATCAACAACAGCTCTGGAACAATAAAATTGATAAAGAACTGCAGGCGTTGAGTATAAAACCCAATAGTATTTAAGCCGCTTTGTTTAGCTGGGTTTTAATTTTACTAAGCAGGTTGCTAATGTCAAAAGGCTTAGCTATAAAATCATTTGGGGCGCCCTCCTGGTTTATAGTGTTTGAAATATTGTGGCTTGCCGAAATCATAATAACAGGTATATTATGTGTACTGTCCTCTTTTTTAACCGCTTTGCATAGTTCGCGGCCATCAGAGTTACCCAGCATAATATCCAGTAGTATAAGATCGGGTGTTTTCTCCCTTATTTTTTCCATTAAATTGTTACCGTCTGAAAGGGTATCTACCTCATAACCTGAGTCTTCAAGTATAAACTGCAATACCTCTAATATGTCACTGTCATCATCTACCGCTAATATCCGTCGCATATTGTTGTTTTTATATAAATTAGTATCAGCTCCTCCTATAATACAAATAGATGTATCATAATATCTTATCTACAAATAGCTGTCAATATTTATACCAAAATCATCAAATTAAACATTCTGTTAATTATTTTTTATAACATGCATTTTTTTTGAAGATTCAGAGTTGTATTTTTTGGAGGGGCAAGAAGAAAAGAAAGATTCTTATCAGTGAGCTTCTATGAAGTTTATGATAAACAAAGTTGCTGTAGTAAGGGCAATACATTCATTTAATTATTATTTACCCACACATATTGGCCTCGTTTGCATTTGTAGCATATGTATTTACGGATAGGCAGCCAAAAAAGAAAATTTTTAACGAAAAAACCACGTCGCATGCGGTCTTCAAGGCCGGTTTTACATTTGGAGCATAAAGCTATATAGCGATGTTCGCTTGTTTTATGATTGGGTGGAAAGGTAGTAGTCATACAATGGGGTTATTGTATTCATAAACAAATAATTAATAAGCAAATATATTATAATTGCCCAATAGGTTCAGTATATATTGTTATAATTTTATAAAAAAAAAGGCGGATGTGATTAACTCATCCGCCTTTTAAAAATATTGTTGTATTTTTTTTTAGTAGCCGAAAATTTGCTTCATATCCGGCTTAAATAACTCTCCATATTTTTTCAGGTCTTCGTCTGTAACGCGTTTGTCTGATGCTACTACGCAATAGGTAAATTGTTTATCTTTCAACTCGTTGTTGGCAAAAGCTTGTACATCAGTAAAGCCTAATTTGTTAACTGCTGTAAACGTATTTTTACGCTCGTCATAATTTAAGCCTTTGCGCTTTGCAGTCAGGTAATTAAACAATATTCCGTCCTGTGTAATGCGTTCGGTTTCTATTGATTTGCGAATATTGTCCTTAGCTGCTAACACACTTTTTTCAGATTCAGGCATGTTGTTTAATAACTCGTTCATAGCTTTAATAGCATCGTTCATTTTATCGGCCTGTGTGCCTACATAAGCTACAAATATATTGTCGTCATCTTTTTTCTGCGGGGCTACATAAAATGCATAGGTAGAGTAAGCAAGCGCTTTTGACTCGCGAATGTTTTGAAATACAATTGAGCTTATGCCTGATCCGAAATAGTTATTATATAATTCAATCAAAGGGGCTTTAGCCGGGCTGTAAGCATCTTCATTACGTACCCATTGAATTTCGGCCTGTACCATATCAAAGTTGCCAAACAGAACCGTGTTCTTATCCATCTTTGTACGCACAAACACCTTCTTTTCGGGATAAGGTATAAAGTTAGCCGGTGCTTTGTGCAGCCTGGCCAATACAGTACCGGTTTGTACTGCAGTTTGCGGACCATAATATAATATGGTGTGCTTATAGTTTACCAGGTTATGCAGTACTGATATCAGGTCCTCTGCTTTTAAATTCTCAATTTCTTCATCTGTTAAAGTATAATTGAAAGGGTTGTTTATACCATATTGTGCGTAGTTAACCAGCCCCTGCATAATGGCAGTTTTGTTCAGCTTTAGGTTTTCCCTTGATTTTTTTAAACGGGCCTTAAGACCTGCTAATGCCGTAGAGTCGGTTTTACAATTTGCCAGCAAGTTTTCAAACAAGGTAACCGATGCGCCAAAGTTTTCCTGTAAGCCATTAATGCTAACGGTGGTTATTTCGGTGCTTGTGCTTATATTAAAAGTTGATGCCAGTTTATAAAATGCCTTGCTTATATCTTCAGAGCTCATTTTATCAGTACCTAAAAATTGTAAGTACTGTGCTGCTATGGGTAATAGTTTATTATTCCAGCTACCCATGTCATAGCGGTAGTATAACCGGAAGATGCTGTTATCCTTATTCTGAATAGACAGTACGTCAACCGACCCTGCAGTGGCACGCTGAATATCTTTATCGTAATCAAGCCAAACTGGTTGTATGGCGTTTGCCGGCATCGCGTTAATGGTTTTTACAAAAGCAGATTGCTCACCTGCGTTAACCTCAACAGGAGTAATAGTTGGTTTATCAACCTTAACAATGTTCTTGTCAGTTCCCTGGTGCTTGTAAACAATAACAAAGTTGTTATCCTTTAAATACTTGTTAGCAAAAGCAACTATCTGTGCTTTGGTTACTTTTGAAAGCTCATTAATAGAAGCTACATCGGTACGCCAATCAACACCCGAGGTAAAATCATCCATTAGGTTGCCTGCGCGCTGGGTGTAACTTTCGTCCTGCTCAATTTTACTTTTTTTATAGTTGTTTACGATAGATTGGATAAGGTCATCAGAAAATTCACCTTTTCTTAATTTGTCAATCTCGCCAAGCATTAAAGTCTTTACATCATCTAACGACTGACCTTTAACCGGTGTCCCCCTTAACATTAATACACTATAATCTTTTAAAGTATATGGTGCTGCAAAGGCGCTAAGCAACTTTTGTTTTTTAGTGAGATCCAAATCAAATAAACCAGCTTTTCCGTTGGTTAATAATGAACCCATCAGGCTCAATAAACGTGCATCACGGGTGTTTGCACCGGGGAAACGGTAAGCAATGGTCAAGTTCTCTGGGTTTGGCCCGTAAACGTCTCGCTGGATAGGAGCCACGATAAGTTTTTCTGGCGCAAATTTATAAGCCGGAACTGCCTTAGTATGCATGTAACCAAAGTTCTTTGCTACTTTTTTGATCATCACATCCGGGTTAAAATCTCCAGACAGTATCACGCCCATGTTGTTAGGCACATAGTAGGAATAATAATATTTACGGATAGCTTTTAATGACGGATTTTTTAAATGCTCAATAGTACCAATAGTAGTTTGTTTGCCATAGTTGTTATTAGGGAACAATGCCGCAAACATAGCTTCCTGCACTTTATTTGGGTCGCTGTCTAAACCGCGGTTCTTTTCTTCATAAACAGCTTCCAGTTCCGTATGGAATATACGCAGTACTGGTGCGCGGAAACGCTCACTCTGCATGGTCAGGAATTTATCAACTGATGAGCTTGGAATGTCCTCGGTATAAACAGTTTGCTCAAATGAAGTAAACGCATTACTGTTTTGACCGCCCATGGCGCTCATCATTTTATCATATTCATTTGCAATTGCAAACTTGGCAGCCTCGCCAGATGTTTTATCTATCTGCTTGTAAATATCTTTACGTTTAGCTTCGTCTTTGGTAGAGTTATACTGTTCGTATAGTTCGTCAATTTTATCAAGCAACGGTTTCTCTTTAGTCCAGTTTAATGAACCAAACTTGTCGGTACCTTTAAACATCATATGTTCCAGGTAGTGCGCCAAACCGGTATGGTCTGATGGGTCTGTTTTGCTACCTGCTTTTACCGCTATGTATGCTTGTATCCGTGGTTGCTTATTAGTTGTGCTTAAAATAACAGTTAAACCGTTCTTAAGTGTATAAAAACGGGAGTGGGTAGGGTCGCCGGTTACATATTTGTAGGTATAGCCACCTGAGGTTGCCTGTTTCCAGGCATTTGCAGTTTGTGCTGAGATCTGGAAAGCATAACTGCTAACCAGAAACAGTATGAGTGATAGTTTAAGTTTCATAATATTGTTTATGCTATAAATATATTATAAAAAGCAAAATAATTGTGCTTTCGTGTGGTTAATTTAACCATAAGGGTGCGAAGAATGAAACTTCTGTGTATAAAAAATCCCGCCCCAAACAGGGCAGGATCTTATGTATATATTTAATATAGTATTAGGCCCAAAGGTTACTTGGGTAAGTACCGTTGTTAACCAGCTCAGAAATACTTTTCTGAACAATTGGTTTATCTTCTTTGTAAGTAACACCAAACCATTTTGCATCGGTAGGGATCACTTCAAAAGAAGCTTCGCCGCTTTTAATTAATTGATCGGCTACTAAAGGGATAAAGAATTCTGATTTTGGGTTATCCTTATTAGCTTCAACAAACTCTTTAAACATAGGCTCACTTTGTTTGAAAACAGCAGGTGTAAAGCCCCAAAAGTTCATTGATACACGGGTATCAGATGGCAGCGGAAACTCCTGGCCTTCATCCTCAAAAGCTACAGTGCCATCTTCTTTAAAGTATACTTTTAAGCGCTCATTAATGGCAACCATTTTACCATCTACAACCTTGCAAACACCGCGTGATACAGAGCCATGATCTGATAATGTTCTATCAACCTGGTAGCCAATAATTGAATATTTATCGTCAGCTACTTCGGTAGTTAAAAAATCGGCCATCTTTTTAAATGCATCATAACCATAAAAATCATCAGCATTAATAACACAAAAAGGCTCATTTACCTGATTGCGTGCGGCCAAAACAGCATGTGCGGTTCCCCATGGTTTTGCACGCTCAATTTTTTCAGTAATACCAAAAGGTTCCAAATCAAAGCTTTGAAAAACGTAGTCAGTTTCTACACGACCTTTTAGCTTAGGCTCAAATATGCTTTTAAAATTATCGGCAAACTCTTCGCGGATAATAAAGCTAACTTTACCAAAACCGGCCTTTATGGCGTCATATATAGAATAGTCAATAATTGTTTCACCATTAGGGCCAAATCCGTCAACTTGTTTCATGCTACCGTACCGGCTGGCCATGCCTGCTGCTAAAATTAGTAATGTTGGTTTCATATAAAAAAATAGAGTATTGTAAGTTTAGTGTTTATGTCAAACAACAAATAAAAAATACGTTTAAATGTTTTAAAATTATTTAATGTATCTAAAATCCTGGCCGGCTTGTATATTTAACAAGCACTCATAAATAAGGCGGATAACATTATCTACATCCTCTTTGTGTATCATCTCTACCGTGGTGTGCATATAGCGTAATGGTAATGAGATGAGTGCCGATGGTACGCCATCATTTGAGTAAGCAAACGCATCAGTATCCGTTCCTGTAGATCTGGATGATGCCTGGCGTTGAAAAGGGATATTAGCTTTTTGTGCAGATTCTATCAGTAGTTTGTTCAGGTTATTTTGTACAGCAGGGGCATAAGAAATTACTGGTCCTTTTCCGCATGAAAGGTCTCCCTGGGTAATCTTGTTGATCATAGGGGTATTGGTATCATGGGTAACATCGGTAACAATAGCAACATTTGGTTTAATACGATGTGCAATCATTTCAGCGCCGCGTAAGCCAATCTCTTCCTGTACAGCATTTACAATGTATAAGCCAAAAGGTAACTTAACATCGTTTTCTTTAAGCAGGCGGGCAACCTCGGCTATCATAAAACCACCGGCACGGTTATCAAGCGCACGGCCAACATAATAACGATTGTTTAATACCATAAATTCATCTTCGTAAGTAATAACACAACCTACGTGGATGCCCAGGTTTTCCACCTCTTCTTTACTGGTGCAGCCGCAATCTAAAAAGATATTTTTAAGAGTAGGAGATTCTTCCTTTTCACCGCCTAAACGGGTATGTATAGCCGGCCAGCCAAAAACGGCTTTAACAATGCCATTATCTGTATGGATGTCAACACGTTTTGATGGGGCTATCTGGTGATCAGAACCGCCATTGCGGATAACGTATATCAAGCCATCATTTGTAATATAATTCACAAACCATGATATCTCATCGGCATGTGCCTCAATAACTACTTTATAATCTGCTTTAGGGTTAATAATACCAACTGCCGTACCATAATTATCTACATAATAATCGTCAATGTAGGGCTTTAAATAGTCCAGCCATAATTGTTGCCCTTTCCATTCAAAGCCGGTAGGTGAGGGGTTATTAATATATTTTTCAAAAAAAGATAATGAAGTTTCATTTACAATAGCAGGTTTTTGTTCTGCCTGGGGTTTCTTTTTAGCCATTTGTTTAAAATAAAGCTTTGTTAGCCGTATATGCAAATATAATAAAGCTCATGATATGAAGAATATGAATTATGCCTGCCCTCAAATATTATTGATAACTTAATGTATAGTTAATAAGGTAACAGCACCTTTGTGACATCTTAATAGTAAGATCAGTTAGTTAAAAGTAAAAAGTTAGTTAGAAGGATCAGTTTGCGCAAGGCAGGCTGATCTTTTATTTTAATAGAAGCCCCTTTTCCATAATAATGTAATCGACGCCCTTTTTATGGAATACTTCACCTGTTTCGGCAAAGCCAAACCTGGCATAAAAGCCTGTTGCTGATAGCCGCGCATTGCACCAAAGGCGGATGCCATTCTCACGCTCAGCAAAATTTGTAATGTAATTTAATATTTGTGCGCCAATCCCTTGCCTCTGTACTGTATCGCTCACTGCAAATTTGCGAAACTGCCAGTCGTTGCCTTTTTGAAACAGCGATACAACGCCAACTAAAGCATTATCCATAAACGCACCAAAGTGCAGGCCATGATTGTCTTCCTCCATTTCCATAGCATGCAGTGGCTCGTTAGGGTACAAAGCTTCCCGGCGCAGTCGCCAGGTAAGTTCGGGGCGGATTTGTTCGATGGAGATCATGTTATGAGGTGAAAGGTAAAAGGATAAAGGTAAAAGGTTTTCCCAAAACGCTCAAAAGGTTTTATGATTTCATTGCCGTTGGCTTCAGCCAACGGACAGCCGAGGCAATAACCGGCTTCAGCCAAAATACTTATCGAGAGTTTTGGCTAAAGCCGCCTGTCATTTTCGTAATCCGTCCCTTGAAAGGGACGGCAATGAACTCGGGAGCTACCTTTCGCCTTTTATCTTTACTGCCGTTGTTGGTGTTGTCACCAACAACCCGCCATGCATTTATTTTACCGATCTTTCACCTTACTAAACCGTTGTTGGTGACAACACCAACAACGGCATGGAGGGGTTTAGGCTATGTTTTTTAAGCTGCTTCGTTAACCCCTCCCTACCCTCCCAGGGGAGGGAACAAATATTTGCCATAAGAATTTCCTACAGCGGAATATTCCCATGCTTTTTCTTGGGGTTGTTCACCACCTTATTCTCCAGCATTTTAAAGGCGTGTATTAATTTAATGCGGGTTTCTGCCGGGGCAATTACTTCATCAATAAAGCCGCGTTCGGCAGCACGGTAGGGGTTAGCAAATATGGTAGCATATTGCTGTTCCTTTTCGCGCCATTTTGCTTCCGGATCTTCGGCTGTAACTATCTCACGCTTAAAAATAATTTCGGCAGCACCTTTAGCACCCATTACAGCAATCTCAGCACTTGGCCAGGCATAGTTCATATCGGCACCAATGTGTTTGGAGTTCATTACATCATAAGCGCCGCCATAAGCCTTACGGGTAATAACCGTAATACGCGGAACGGTAGCTTCGCAGAAAGCATAAAGTAGTTTTGCGCCGTTGGTGATAATGGCATTCCATTCCTGATCAGTGCCCGGTAAAAAGCCCGGTACATCTTCAAAAACCAGCAGTGGTATATTAAAGCTATCGCAAAAACGTACAAAACGCGCACCTTTGGTTGATGAGTTGATATCTAAGACCCCTGCTAAAAATGCAGGCTGATTGGCTACTATACCAATACTACGACCGGCCAACCGGGCAAAGCCTACAACAATATTCTCGGCAAAATCTTTATGAACTTCCAGAAACGAGCCACCGTCTATTACATGCTCAATTACATCACGTATGTCATATGGCTGTGCAATATTCTCAGGTAATAGATCTGTTAATGCGGGCCGTTCCTCGTTCTTTATCTCATAAGGCAGGGCAGGGGCGCGATCCTCGCAATTTTGAGGCATATAACTCAGTAGTTTTTTTACATGCTGTATAGCTTCTATTTCGTTAGCGCAGGCAAAGTGTGTTACGCCGGATTTGGTTGCATGCGTGTTTGCTCCACCCAATTCTTCTGATGTTACTACCTCATGCGTAACCGTTTTTACTACGTTAGGGCCGGTCACAAACATATAACTGGTATGTTCTACCATCAAAATAAAATCTGTAATAGCCGGCGAGTAAACCGCGCCGCCGGCGCAAGGACCCATTATGGCCGATATCTGCGGCACTACGCCACTTGCCATGGTATTACGATAAAATATATCGGCGTAGCCACCTAAAGAAACCACACCTTCTTGTATACGTGCGCCACCAGAGTCATTTAAGCCTACAACAGGAGCGCCGTTCTTCATAGCCAGATCCATTATCTTACATATCTTTTCGGCATGGGTTTCAGATAGTGATCCGCCAAAAACGGTAAAGTCCTGCGAGAATACATAAACCAACCGACCATTAACTGTTCCGTAACCGGTAACCACACCATCGCCGGGGTACTTTTCCTTCTCCATACCAAAATCGGTAGAGCGGTGCGATACCAGCATACCTATCTCCTGGAACGAACCATCATCCAATAAAAAATGTAAACGCTCACGGGCAGTAAGTTTCCCTTTTTTATGCTGACTTTCTATACGTGCCTGGCCGCCACCTTCAAGCGCCTGATCGCGTTTTTTTTGTAATATCTCTAACTTTTTATTCACAAGTTGATATAATTGGTAATAGGCTAAAAATAGTAATTATATTGTAAGATTAATGTTTAAACGCCGTTTGCTTGTGTTGCTTGAACAAAATTTCTATCTTTGTGATACATGAAAACAAGGAGTTTCAAAATTTCTGTCACCACATTATTTATGAGCATCTTTTTAATAAAGATGGCTATATCTATTGCTCCGGTGTTTTTATGTATGGATAATAAAACCGTTAAAGCGGTTATTATGCAGCTTGAGCACGAGTCTAAAACAGAAAAAGATGATCCTGAAAAGAATACCTTTAAGGATAAAAAATCTTTTGACGAGAACATCAATCATATAATTGCCTATACGGCTTATATTACTGAAACCAATGTTCTTCATAATTTAGAAAACTCGCTGTACAAACAGGTGTATCACCCTGTTGTTCCCACCCCACCTCCCAACGTATAATTTATTTGCGCCTGGTTTCTGAACCGGGCCGTTAGCTTATTTGTGCATTTTTAATGTACAGTTAGCATCACTATGTGCTGTTTACATCTTAATGGAAAAGATGTTAATGCCCCTGTTTATCAACAACTTCATTTTTTCTAAATAATAAATTATGCAAAATAAGCAAGGAGGGATGTCTGCGGACAGTCTGAACCTAAAAAAATATTTTCTCACCAAAAATTTAAAAAAGGATCTGCCTGCCGGATTGGTAGTATTTCTGGTAGCGCTGCCCTTATGTTTGGGTATAGCCCTGGCATCGGGTGCTCCGCTATTTTCAGGTATATTATCAGGTATAATTGGCGGTATTGTTATAGGTACTCTCAGCGGGTCGCAGCTAAGTGTTGCGGGTCCTGCAGCCGGTCTTACCGTAATTGTGCTTAACGCTATTACCGGCCTCGGCTCATTTGAGGTGTTTTTGTTAAGCCTTGTTATAGCCGGTGCTATACAAATAATATTAGGGTTAGTAAAGGCGGGTACAATTGCCAACTACTTTCCGTCGGCAGTAATTGAAGGAATGCTGGCCGCTATAGGTATTATCCTTATAATGAAACAGTTTCCGCACGCGGTCGGCTTTGATTCTGATTTTGAAGGGGATGAAGGCTTTCAAACAGATACCGGCAATACTTTTTCAGGCATATTAAATGCATTAAGTAAAATTAATTATGGCGCCGTAATTATTAGCCTTGTTTCACTGGCGCTAATGATATACTGGCCAAAAGTTAAAAAGCTTGCAGCCATACCCGCTCCGTTAATGGTGGTGGTTATTGGTGTATTGTTAGGTTACCTTTTTGCAGGTACCAACCTTGCCCTGTTAGATAAACAATTTGTACAAATACCATTAGTAAACAGCACAAAAGAATTTTTTGGCCTATTTAAATCTCCCGATTTTAATGCTATAGGCAATAAGACGGTTTGGATAACAGCATTCACCATTGCTGTTGTAGCCAGTCTGGAAACCCTTTTAAGCCTTGAAGCTGTAGATAAAATAGACCCAATTAAAAGAATATCGCCTACAAACCGCGAACTTGTTGCTCAGGGGGCTGGCAATTTAGTGAGCGGTTTACTGGGCGGTTTACCAATGACGGCAGTTATCGTAAGGTCATCAGCCAATGTAAATGCCGGCGGGCGCACAAAAATGAGTGCCATTTTCCACGGTGTTTTATTGCTAATATGCCTGCTTGCCATACCATCATTGTTAAACAAAATACCATTATCATGTTTGGCGGCTATATTGTTAACAGTAGGTTATAAACTGGCTAAAGTATCGTTATTTAAACACATGTGGCATAAGGGACTTGATCAGTTTATTCCCTTTGTAATAACCATTATTGCCGTAGTATTTACTGACCTGCTTATAGGTGTGGGTATTGGTATGCTGGTAGGTATATTTTACATATTACGCACCAACTTGCGTAACCCTTACTTTTACACAATAGCGCCAAATGGCGAAAAAAACACTATCCGTATAAAGCTTGCCGAAGAGGTATCTTTTTTAAACAAAGCTGCCATACAAATTACATTAACCAGCCTGCCAAAAGGCAGCGACGTGATTATTGACGGTTCACACTCCCGTTATATTGACCCTGATGTGCTGGAGATAATCGAGAACTATAAGCATAATGCTTATACCAAAGGCATTATTGTACAACTGCAGGATATTAAAGAGCGGTATGATATACCGCCATTGAAAGATTTGATTTACAAACCTTAATTAAAAAAATTACCATGTCTAACGAAAATAAAAAAAATGGATCAATCCCGGCTATAGATGCCGGCAGTGTAAAACTGGCTCAAAAACAAAGCTATGACGCCTTGATACAAGGTAATAGCAATTGGGTTGCCACAAGAGTAAAGGAAGACCCCGAATACTTCACCAAACTGGCAAAAGGCCAGAGTCCTGAGGTATTGTGGATAGGCTGCTCTGATAGCCGGGTGCCTGCAAATGAAGTAACAGGCACTAAGCCGGGCGAAGTGTTTGTGCACCGTAATATTGCCAACGTTTGTGTACACTCTGATATGAACATGCTTAGCGTATTGGATTATGCCGTTAATGTGCTTAAGGTAAAACACATTATTGTAGCCGGCCATTATGGTTGCGGTGGTGTGGCTGCTGCATTAAGCAATAAGCAATTCGGACTTATTGATAACTGGCTGCGTCACATAAAAGACGTATACCGCTTGCACAGCCATGAGCTTGACCGTATTACCGATGAAACCCAAAAAATAAATCGCCTGGTTGAGCTGAATGTAAGTGAACAGGTATATAACCTTTGCAAAACATCTATAGTACAAAACGCATGGATGGAACGCGCCGACCTGCAGGTACACGGCTGGATAGTGAATTTAAACTCGGGCCTTATCAAAGATCTTGGAGTTACAAGCAGCAGCCCGAATAACCTGGGTTATGTTTATGAACTTAATAGCGTTGAAACAATAGCAGAACATTAATTACCCCTGCATCTACCTATAGTTTAGTTTTTGATTGTTTAATTTCCCCTGGCTGTATTTATACTGTCGGGGGTTTTTATTAAAAGCAGTATTTATTTGCTATGTTTAAAAGCAAATGTTACTGTATTTATACATCAATGTTAAGACAATCTAAAGAGCGCCGTACACTCCAGGGTAATTTAATGCTTGCTTCATCAACTGCATTGGTATCTGGTATTACAAATATTGCCGGGCTGGTGGCTTTTTTAGCGTTCTCTTCAAATATTACAGGGCATGTGGCAAACCTTGCCAGGCATATGGTTGAGCAAAATTTTAGTGAGATTATAGTTTTTGCTATTTGGCTTGCCATGTTCTTTACCGGCGCATTTTTGTCTACTTATATTGTGCGGTCTGTTGAGGGTAAAAGCTATTACCGCGCTCATGCTACTCCAATAATTATAGAGATTTTTATCCTGCTGTTTGTTGCTGTTTATGGTCATAACTTTTACCGCGAAACGCAGATAGAGCGTGAGATAGTTATAGGTGCTATATTGTTTTCTATGGGGATGCAGAACAGCCTGGTATCAACCATATCCGGAGGGCTGATCAAATCATCGCACTTAACCGGTTTGTTTACCGATTTAGGCGGCGATATAGCCGACTGGATACACGCCAGATCGCGCACAACAGATACTATAAAACATAAGGTTTATATTCGCCTAACGGTACTTGGTTTTTATTTTTTTGGCTGTTTGGCAGGCGGATACTTATTTAACCTGTATGATTTTGCTATATTTTATTTTATACCCGCAATACTTTTAACAATTTTGTACTATGATCTGTCGCCGCTGGCTTTACATAAGCTAACGCGATTGTTTTCAGGAAAAATAAATAAATAACATTACATCAACATTATAACAATATTAGTCCTATGTGTGCAACAACGCTAATACATGACACCAGCCATATAACTTACGAAAGTTTGCTTGATGGCAACAGGCAGTTTGTTGAGGAAACCCTAAAGGAAGATCCTCATTATTTTGAAACACTGGCCAACGGACAAAAACCTCCTGTTTTATGGATAGGCTGTGCAGATAGTCGTGTACCGGCCAACCAAATAACCAATACTAACCCGGGCGAGATATTTGTGCACCGTAATATTGCCAATATGGTGATACATACCGATATGAGCATGTTAAGTGTGCTGGATTATGCCGTTAATGTATTGCAGGTAAAGCATGTAATAGTGGTAGGCCATTATGGCTGCGGTGGTGTGCTGGCTTCCATGAGCAATAAGCAATTCGGTTTAATTGATAACTGGCTGCGTAATATTAAAGATATTTACCGCATGCACGCCGAAGAGCTGGACAAAATAACAGACGAAAAAGCCAAAGGCGACCGCCTGGTTGAACTAAACGTGATAGAAAACGCAAGCAATCTTTGCAAAACCTCTATAGTACAAAACGCCTGGCAAAACGGGCAGGAGCTAAAAGTACATGGCTGGGTTTATGATGTAGGTACAGGTATTATTACGGATATGAAAGTAAGTACCCACAATAACTCTAAAATGGATGAGGTATTTAGGTTTAGTCCTCTTAATCCGGTGAAGGGAAGAGTTTGATAAACTCTTTAAAACATATTTGTCATTCTGAGATAGCGAAGAATCTATTCGGCGATAGATCCTTCGTTCCTCAGGATGACAATTAATTGTTTATTGTTCTTTTTGTAAAAACGGGTACCTGTAATCTTTAGGCGGATCAAAGGTTTCTTTGATCGTTCTTGGCGATACCCAGCGCAGCAGGTTTATCATTGAACCGGCTTTATCATTAGTACCTGACCCACGCGCGCCACCAAATGGCTGCTGACCTACAACTGCTCCGGTTGGTTTATCGTTCACATAAAAGTTTCCGGCAGCATTGCGCAGGCGATGAGTAGCCTCGGCAATTGCATAACGGTCTTGTGATATAATAGCTCCTGTTAACGCGTAGATAGATGTTTTATCAACAATGTTCAGTATTTCATCCCATTGGTCGTCCTCATAAACATAAACGGTAAGTACCGGGCCAAAAAGCTCGTTACACATGGTTACATAATAAGGGTCATTTACTTTTAAAACGGTAGGTTCAATAAACCAACCTTTTGATTTATCATGATTGCCACCGGCTATCAGCTCAACACTGTCATCGGCTTTGGCCTCATCAATATACTTAGCCAGTTTATCAAACGATACCTCGCTGATAACAGCATTAATAAAATTCTCAAAATCTTCAACCGGCCCCATTTTAAAGGTGGCTATTTCGCGCTGAAGCTGCTCTTTTACAGCAGGCCATAACGAAGCCGGGATATAAGCCCTTGAAGCGGCAGAACATTTTTGTCCCTGGTATTCAAAAGCCCCACGAAGCAAGGCAACGCTAACCACATCGGCATTGGCGCTTGGGTGGGCAAGCACAAAGTCTTTACCACCTGTTTCGCCAACTATGCGCGGGTAGGTTTTATATTTATGGATGTTGGTACCAATGGTTTGCCAGATGTTTTGGAAAACCGGTGTTGAGCCGGTAAAGTGGATACCTGCAAAATCGGGATG
>JAQBNZ010000139.1 GCA_028288285.1 Mucilaginibacter sp. | reverse complement strand
AAATATGATTGGATAAAGTTTCTTTGTTTTTCAAAAAATTTCGCATAACTTGCTGAAAATTAACCTAAAATGAAATACCTATCCTTATTTGCACTGGCTATTTTATTTAGCGCGTGCAGCAATTCTGATAAGCCCACTGCAGTAAAATCATACTCCATTGAACAATTATATAACAATAAAGATATCTATGGGGCCGGTTTCAATGCCGACGAAACTAAGGTGCTGGTTGCTGATAATAGCACCGGGATATTTAATGTCTACAACATAAACATTGCCGATACTGCCTCAAAACCACTTACACACTCTGTAAAAGATTCATACTTTTCAATTGGGTATGTGCCGGGTACCAATAACTTTTTATACAGCGCAGATCAGGGAGGCAACGAAAATAGCCACATCTACCTGCAAAAGGCCGATGGATCAGCAGTAAAAGATCTTACACCATGGCCCAACACCGCCAACGGTAATAGAGGATGGAGCGCCGATAAAAAGTTCCTGTACATTACAAGTAACAAACGAGACCCCAAATTCAATGACATTTATAAGCTGGATGTAACTACGTGGAAGGGCGAAATGCTTTATCAAAACGACGGCGGGTATTCGCCGGGGCCGGTTTCAAAGTCGGAGCGGTACATCGCCCTTACCAAGTCTATCACTACCGATAAAAATGAGCTTTATATTTATGACAGGGCAGCAAAGGCAGTCAAAAAAATAAGCAACGATAAGGAGGCTGCCTGGTTTCCGACCGCGTTTACCAAAGGCGATTCGAGCCTGTACTACATTAGCAACGACGGCAGCGAGTTTTTCTACCTGGTAAAATACAACTTGAATACAGGTGCAACCTCAAAAGTTTATTCAACCAACTGGGACGTGGTTGGGATGGAACTTAGCGATCGGGAAAAATATTATACCGTGTACGTAAATGCGGATGGCAAAACCAAAGTGTTGTTGTTTGATAATAATACTGGCAAACAATTGGATTTTCCGGAAGTGAAGAATGGGGAAGTTAAATCGGCGGTGTTTTCGCCCAGTGAAAAAAATATGATGCTTACGGTAGGCAGCAGTGTTAGTCCCAATAATCTTTACGTTTATAATTTAGAGAAAAAGGAATTAAAACCAATTACCCGTACACTTAACCCGGCAGTAAGTATAGATGACCTGGTATCGGCCGAAGTAGTTCACTTTAAATCTTTTGATGGATTGGAAATCCCTGCCATTTACTACAAACCCAAAAATGCAACCAAAGAGCACCCCGTACCTGCTATACTTTTGATTCATGGTGGTCCAGGTGGCCAAAGCAATACCGGCTTTGACAATGAGATTCAGTTTCTGGTAAATCATGGCTATGCTGTGCTGGCGGTAAATAACCGGGGCAGTAGTGGCTATGGCAAAACGTTTTATAAGCTTGATAACAAAGACCACAGCAATGGCGACCTGAAAGATTGCATCTGGGGCAAAAAGTGGCTGCAGCAACAGGCTTATATTGATACTGCAAAAATAGGCATTATGGGTGGTAGCTATGGCGGTTGCATGGTATTGGGCGCATTGGCCTTTCACCCCAATGAGTTTAAAGTGGGTGTTGACCTGTTTGGTGTTGCCAACTGGATGCGTACGCTGAAAAGCATCCCTCCATATTGGGAAGCCCAGCGTAAGGCCTTATACGATGAATTAGGCGACCCATACACTGCCGATAGTGTACACCTTAAAAAGATCTCGCCGCTGTTCCATTACCAAACAATCAATAAGCCATTGATCGTTTTTCAGGGGATGAATGATGTGCGGGTATTGCCTATAGAAAGTAAGGAAATTGTAGAAGGCGTTAAAAAGAACGGCGTGCCGGTTGAGTATATTACCTACTCCAATGAAGGCCATGGTTTCCTGAAAAAAGAAAACCTGGTAACAACTGATAATAAAATACTGGCGTTTTTGGATAAGTATTTGATGGAGAAGAAGTAAGGCATTATAGCCTGGGACTTAGTTTTAAAAATAAGTTTTTAACCAATGTGGGTGTTTTAATGTTTTGGTAAAAACATATGAGGTTAGGCTGAATCAAAAGCAAGATGGTGGTACTGGGAAATTGTCTTAAAAGAAAACCTTCTTCAACAGATACCCTAATAAGTGAACTAAAAAGAGGCTGATTATAAATATGATACAGCCTCTCTTTAGTTACTTGCTTTTTATCCTTTCAGAAAATTGATTCTGTAAATCGCTAATTGCGGCGTCATATCCGTTCCTATCCATAAAGGCAGCCGGGTTATAACCATCGCCTGGCTTGTGCTTGGTATGAAGCCCAAACTGACTGGCATGTGAAGAAAGCCAGATATCAAATGATAACTTTTTCATGGCATCTAATGTGTATGCATAATCTTTAGTGATATCGGGATAGGCAGGTATGTCTGAGAAACTTTTCCCTGTAACAATCGTAGGCATATTGGCTATTAATATTTTATAATGTTTTTGTTCATCTTCAACATCAAACAGAAAGCTGCTGGAGCCTTTGGTATGACCAGGATGGTGTAACATAACAAGTTGCATATTGCCCAACTTTATGGTGTCGCCATTGTGTAATAAACGGTCGGCCTTAACCGCTTTATAAGTACTGCCTTTACCACCTAAAGCGTAATCCGAACTGCCACCATCGGCCATTATATCTGAATCTTTTTCATCCACCATCATTTTGGCACCTGTTAATTTTTTTATAGCTGCCATTGCCCCCAAGTGGTCAAAATGAGCTTGCGTTGTTAACAGTATCTTGGTATCAGCAAGTTTAAAGCCTAAAGCTTCTATGTTGGCTTTAATCATGCGTGACGAGGCAGCAAGTCCGGTATTGATGAGAATATTGCCTTGTGGTGTTACAATGAGGTAGCAGGCCAGGTCATAGGAGCCCACATAATAAAGGTTACCTGCAATTTGAAATGGCTGGTAAGGCTTAGACCATTCGTAAGGCATGTTTTTAGGCTCGGCTACTTTTTGTGCGAATGCCAAAAAGCTGACAAATGACAGGCCGATTATCAGTACAATCTTTTTAAGTATGTATTTAAGCATATTGATAAATGATGCCTAATATATGCTTTATTTAAATTGCTGGCTGTCTCATTAAACGGACTTATTTATGTAAACAAAAAAAATTGCTCATTTTTTTAAAACTATTCTCTTTAATTAGTAAATTTGATAATAGCCTTTATACCAACCAATTATTCCTTTAAATAAATTATTATGAGCAAGATCTTACAGCCAGAGGATCAAAACCCGTTAGCATCTATTGAAGAATGGGAAGATGATCTGTTAGTCCGTTATCCTGATGCTGAAACCATAGCCGCCGGGCGTGATACAGCAGCATATCGTAACTATGAAGCAACGCTTAAGGATACGGTAAGGGAATTTTATCGTTTGCAGCATATCAACCAAACCTATGATTTTGTTCTTCAGAAAAAGGAGCAATATTTAAAGTTTGATAAAAAGGAAATGTCTGTATGGGATGCGTTTGATTTTTTAAATCAATTAGTAGATTATTCTGATCCTGATACCGACCTGGATCAGTTTCAGCATTTGCTGCAAACCTCAGAAGCTATTCGTGCAGATGGCCGCCCCGATTGGATGGTGCTTACGGGCTTGTTCCATGATATGGGAAAAGTGCTGTGCCTGTTTGGTGAGCCACAATGGGCTGTAGTAGGAGACAGTTATCCTGTAGGGTGCGCTTTTTCCGACAAAATTGTGTTCTCTGAATATTTTGCAGACAATGTGGATCATCATGACCCGCGTTACAATACTAAATATGGCGTTTATGAGCCCAATTGCGGTTTGGATAATGTACACATGACCTGGGGGCACGACGAGTATATTTATCAGATGATGAAGCCATATCTTCCCGAAGAGGCACTTTATATGCTACGTTATCATTCCTTTTACCCGCAGCACAGGGAAAATGCTTACAGCCACTTGATGACTGCAGATGATCATCGTTTATTTAAAGCGGTGGCACAGTTTAATCCCTATGACCTTTATTCAAAAAGCCCGGAAGTGCCGGATTGGACCAAGTTGCGGCCATATTATGAGGATTTGGTGGCTAAATACCTACCTTCTACTCTGAAGTTTTAATAAATACTTAAACCAAAGGGTCTATTCTGTTAAATAATGGAATGGACCCTTTTGCTTTAAATTAGATGGGAAATAGACACCCATTTGACACCGTTTAAAAAAACACCTACACATTACTTGATATATAGCAACATATGAAATGCCATTGTTTCCCCACAAGGATTCGAACCTCAATTGTCTGAACCAGAATCAGAAGTGCTACCGTTACACCATAGGGAATTGTATTGTGATAGGATTATACAAAAATAGAAAAAATTAAGAACCTTATGGTTATTCATTATACAACGGCGTAGGTTTAAAGCCATTATCTTATATTCGCCCTTGTATAAGCTGTTTATGAATAAAATAACTTTAACTAACATATTCTACTTGTTTATGCTGCTTGTTACAGCAGTTACATTAAATGCCTGCAATAGCAGCGGTAGTAGTAGCCATAATAAAAGTAATACCGATAATAATACCGAATCTGTTAAACCTACATTTAAACAGCACTGGGGCAAGGGCTTTACAGAAGTTCGCAGAACATTTAAAAACGGACTATCGTTTAGTGATTATGGTTACCAGCTGGAGCCTGATTGGCGCTTAACCTTTCTGTCTGATGATTCTGTAAACATTTACAACCCCGCTACCAAAACATGGGGCCATGCTCCCATCCTTTTTGATCATGACTCCATTTTCAATATAGCATGGTCATACTTACGTTTGAAAAAACAAACAAAAGATAGTATCATTTTTCAAGTGATGAAGGTAGAGGGCCGGATACTCACACGCGATCAGTCAATTGTTTATATGACCCTTTACTCCAACGATTATATAAAAAACGTGCTACATACTAATGCTGAAAGCCTGATACATCCCAGCCGTAAAGACACGGTATTTATACAACAGCTGGTAAAAAAAGCAAATGCCGATACTTCTAAAGCATTTGCAGGGCGGCAACCTGCGGTACTTAAACCACGCAACAAACTATGCACAATTAATAGAGAAACTACCAGTGCCGAAAATAAAAAGGAATCGGGTTTGCTGGCAGATTATCTTTTACCCGAGTATGATGTAGTTATTAAAAATGCTTACGAAGATTTTAGCTACTCATTTACCGTATTGGTTGATGCAAAGGGAAAACTGCTTTTTGTAAGGTCAATAAATTTTAGTTTTGCCGAGTTTGAAGCGCAAACAATTAAAACATTGCATGCCATTGTTGATGGTTATTTAACCGCATATTTAGATGTTGCGCCCGCCTCCACACTGGGTTTGCCCCATTCCAGCATAGTAATTATGCATGTTAAAGGGATAAAGGGTAAGAAGGCGTAATTAGTTTCTTATATATTCCACCAATAGGTCCACTTAACGGTTAGCTGGCGGTTTTTAACCGTAAATGGCGATGGGATAGAATTGTCGCCATAAACAATAAAAAAGTCTGATGCCGGTTTGTAGCGCCATTGCAGGCGGCTGTTTATGTTCATGTTTTTGGCCTGCTCGTTATACTGTACAAAGGTGGTAAAGTACAGGGTGTTGGTAAAGGTAACATCAGCCCGCGGACCAATTAACCAAAACTTAGTGCGGCCATAAGGCTGCGGTAAACGCAGATCATTGTAAGAAGTGTTCAATATCAAATTCACATAAGGTTGAAAGCGATAGCCCACCTGCCCGGTAACACTAAGGCGGTTGCCCCTGTCATAATACCCCCCGCGGGCCACATCAACCAGGTAAGTAAACACACTTTGCGGTTTTGATGCGTATTGCACATCAACAGTATTCCAATGATTTTCGGTACCGGTAGGCAATAGTGCATTACCGTTGTTTGTAGGATCAAACGGGCGAAGGAGCTTCACATAGGTATCCAACCCGGATACAGTGACAGTGCTGCGGTTGCGGAACGTAATAAGGTAGCTGAATATACTTTCGTTATCGGTACGTTTAAAGTTTTCATCAAAAAAGTAAGTGCTGGATAACTGCACCCCATGTGACAGCACCACGCCCGATTTTGGAAAAAAGTTATGCTGTACCAGCGGACTAATCTTATTATAGCCTACCCGTGGCACATAGCCAACTTCGGCATTATAATTTTTCCCAACATATTGCTGCTGCAAGGCAAATGTCCAGTACTTGCTTAGGTATTGCAGGTTACTTGCTGTAACAAAATCGCGCCCTTTTATACCCGGCGTAAATGATTTTAGCCCAAGCAATTTACCTGTCCACAAATTGTTTGATGATGCCAGGTTATACTCCATTCCTACGTTGCGGTTATAACCGGGCATATTATTCCCTGCTATTGGCGCACTGCCGGTAGCATCTTTGTTAATAAACATAAAAGCAATATTTGAGCGGGAGAAAACCCGCCTTTGCAGCGTAAATACGCCAAAATTTTGCCCCGGTAAATTAGCAGTACCTGATTGCCCCGTTTGCACATCCATAACCCCTACGCGCCAGTTCTTATCTATCTTACCCGTCATCCGGCCACCAAAGCGAATGGGAGCGTTTAACCCTATCCTGCGCGAAAAAAACGGACGAATATCGGCATAGCCAAAATTTGAAAACAAATCGCCGTTTTCCAGAAAAAATTGCCGCTTTTCGGGAAAAAACAGTTCATATCTGTTCAAATTTATTACCTGCTGATCTACATCAACCTGCGAAAAATCGGGGTTAACAGTCATATCCAGGTTAAGTGATGAGTTAAGGGCCACTTTAACATCGCCCCCAATCTCTTTACGGTAAGAAGCCTTGCTTCCATTCAAATAATCTTTAGTAACGCCGCCCAGTACATACGGTATTACCGATACATTACTGCTGGCCACAGGTGGTTCCTCGTCCCAAACTATAGTACCCGTATATGCCAGTGCGGCTGTAGGGAACTGCCTGGGCACCGGTGCCCAGCTTGATTTTTCGGTAGTAATAAGGTCATTACGGCTAAAGTTTATGCCCCACTCCCGAATACCCTTTTTATAGCGGATACTTTTAAATGGGATGGCCGCCTCGAATACCCATCTATCCGGGTAATTCTTTACTGCCGAATACCATTTGTTATCCCAGCTCAAATCAACCTTGCCGCCCTCGTACATGGCACCATCCCATTGGGCTCCGGCTGCATTAGCCCCAAAGCTGAAGCCATCCGTACGGGCATCAAAGGGATCCATAAAAAGCAAAAAGTTATCGTTCTTTTGAAAGGCAAAATCGCGCTTAAGCGATTCAACCATGTAAGGGCCGGGTACCGGTGTATAACATACCGCAATAATGTACAGGTTGTTGTTATCATAACTCATTCTTACGGTTGTACGCACCTTTGCAAAGCTGGTATCCATAGGTAAGGTCATGAAAAAATTGGCAGCCGAATCGGCTTTTAACCAATCGACATCATCCATTAAACCATCTATTTTCATGGGCGATGTTGCCCGCCTAATATGGAGCTTGTAATTAGCGTTCTTTTTTTGCCCAGATACATAAGTGTTAAATATGCAAAGGCAAAACAGCAGTAAGATAAATTTTCCTGTAGACAACTTGGTATGGATAAATATTGTGAGATAATACCACCGCCAATGTGTTAGCGGTACACAATAATATAAATATTATATTAAAAAATATAACCAAGCTTTACAATTAACCCTATTTTCAAACCCATTGCAATATTGTTACATTGCATAACTAAAACACATTAGCTATGAAATCATATTTATTATTGCTTGTAATGTTTATAACAGCTAACTGCTTTGCACAGGAAGCAAAACTTATGCAGGAAAGGCCTGTAACGTTTAAAAACCCAAAAGCACTATCCTTACCAAAAGGATATTCGCAGGCCGCAGAAATTGATATGGGCAGCAGCAGAATGATTATTATGGCCGGGCAGGTAGCTTTAGATAAAGCCGGCAACCTTGTAGGCAAAGGCGACCTTGCCAAACAAGCCAACCAGTGTTTCATTAACATTAAGCACATTATTGAAGATGCCGGCGGCAACATGAATAATATAGTAAAGCTGAACTACTACATTAAAGATGTATCAAAAGTGCAGTTACTGCGCAACGTTAGGGACAAATACATTAATACAAAAACACCACCCACAAGCACGCTGGTTGAGGTGAGTAAACTTTTTAGAGATGATCTTTTAATTGAGATAGAGGCCACAGCGGTGATACCCAAGAAAAAGTAATATGGAAAACAACCTGCAGCAGCTTTATGGCAATATTGATATTTACCTATTTGATCAATTACTAAAAGGCCGCTTTAATTACTGCCAAAAAGTGCTTGACGTAGGCTGCGGCAGTGGCCGTAACCTGCCTTACTTTCTGCAAAACGGGTATCAGGTTTACGCAATTGACCCCAACTCTGAGGCTGTGGATCAGGTACGGTCACTGGCTAAAACACTTGCGCCAGTTGGCAATCATACAGAAAACTTTATAGTTGCCAAAGCTGAGGATATGCCTTTTGACAAGAACACCTTTGACCTGGCCATTTGCAGCGCGGTATTGCATTTTGCTAATGACAGCAATCATTTTGATGCCATGCTCCGCTCTATATGGCGTGTATTAAAACCGGGAGGCTTTTTATTTACCCGGCTGGCATCTGACATTGGAATAGAACACTTAGTTACCCCTTTAGAAAATAGCCGCTACGCCCTGCCTGATGGTTCCGAGCGGTTCCTGGTGAATGAACAGATATTACTGGAATATACTGATGTACTGGGAGGTGAACTTTTTGAGCCGATAAAAACTACCAACGTACAAAATTTACGCTGCATGACCACATGGTGTGTAAGGAAGTTAATCTAACCTAAGTGATATGATTTGAACAAACATCCAGGCTTGTTCCATGAGAAACGCAGAGGAAACTTATTTTTTTAAGAACGCTACAGCTTTTCGATCCTCAGACTAATTTTTGTGCTATGACTGTATTCATTCTGTTTACTGTCTCATTAACCAAAATGTTGAAACCAATATTTTCCAAAAGCTCTATAATTGATGATTCATTAATACGTGTTTTGCTATATGAACTTACCCTCTGTTGCCAACCAGCGTCTGTTTTTACATGCAGCAGATCTGTTACTAAAAGTCGGTCTTCAAAATAATCCAAGCAGCATGTTAGAATTTTAGTTTCGTCGCTTTTTACCGGTATAAATCGGTTATCACCTGTTAAGGCATGAGAATAGTCTCTAAACGAAAAGAGTAATTTGCCGTTTTTCTTGAGGATGCCAGCACAATCTTTGATAAATTGTTCAATTTCATTTTTGTCTGCTAGATGGGTGATTGTGTCACCCGCGCAAACAATAAGTTCCGGATTAGCTTTTGCATATTTCCTGACGAATTTAATGTCATCGCAAACAATTTCAACAGGAAGGTCTAAAATATTGACTTTCAGTTCGCTCAATAATTGTTCATTAAAATCAATTGCTATTACTTTAAACCCAATTTTAGCTAAAGAAACGCTTTGCAGGCCATGGCCAGCACCTAAATCAAGAGCTATACCTGTATCTGAAACTGTAAGATTGTGACTTATAAAGTAATTTTGCTGTTCTTTTTGCTTTAAATCAAAGTCACCAACCATCCAGGAATAAAAGTTCCCCAAATGTGTATCATAATGCTCTTTAACGTTCATATTAGATAAATCCTTTTCGAAGATGTGGTATAATTTACAAATAAATAGAATTTTGTTATATGTTATATCGTTACTGTTAACAATCGGATCTAAAAACCGCACTTTTTAACGAGGATGGATAAGTTGCTGTTATTATTTTTAGATGAAATCCTTTTCAACGGAGGCTCCCTCTCCTTTGGAGAGGGCCGGGGTGAGGCTTTATTTCAACCACGACAAATCACATTCTAAATCCTTATCCCAGTTACCTGTTTTGGCGGCGGCATCATATGTTGATTGCATGAATTGCTTTAAAGTTTCTTCGGGGTGGGCAGATTGTTGCACCACTTCATACAATAAAAAGTACTCTCCCATCTCATCGCTGTAAAAAGCTTCAGGTGGGCTCACTTGTTGCTTGCCAAAATCATCAGGTGTGGGGTAACAATATGAATAAAATGTTGGCTGAGGAAACTGTTCACTACCCGGCCAAAAGCCGCAGGAACTAACCTCATGCGAGTAAGCCTCCTGCGTAATGACTAAGGGCATGTTTGGCACACCTCCCGGATGCTTTGGCGCAGGCCTGCCCGAGAAACGGGTAACTGCCAGGTCAAACCCACCCCAAAAGAAATGTACCGGGCTGCACTTACCTAAAAACCCTGCCCTAAAATCAGTAAACACATTATGTATCCGAATGAGGGCCAGCCAAATGGAGTGCATAGCATCAGGATTGTAAGTGCATGGTTGAGTATTTTCTGCGAACGGAATAGCAGGATCAACCTCATTAGGTACGGGGTAAATTTCAACATTTATACCGGCAGCCTTAAGGTTACCAATTAATTCGGTATAAAACGCAGCTATAGTTTCTGCCCCTAAAGCCGACGAAAGTTTTACGCCTGTACTGGTACTGATATGTAATTGATGGGCAATAAAATCAAGATCAATCTGGAATACACCACCCTCATAGGGGATGCTCCCGGTGGTTAAACCTGTTGCACTCACATACAAGGTAACATGCCATGAATGGTTTATCCACGGTGTTTCAACAAGGCGTACTTTGCCTATCATCTGTGTCCACATATGCACAGTGGCAACGGTATCTTTCAGATAATGATAGTCCAGCCTGGGCCAGTTGTTAACAGGTTGATTGCTCATATAGTAAATATAAGCAATTGAGTTAGAAAGTGTTTGCGTTCCAACAAAAAAACGATGAGCTTTTTTGGCCCATCGCTTTCTGAAAACTTATCACTTTTTATTAGACGTCGCGGGTAGATTCGAACTACCGTTAAAGGTTTTGCAGACCAACACCTATCCTCTCGGCCACGCGACTTTATCTTTTCAGCCCTTTATTTGTTGGGCTGTGGCGTTAATCTTAAATAAGATCTTACCTCTGTAAACCCCTTAGGGAATTTAGCAGGAATATCTTCTGATTTTATAGATGGTAGTACCACTACGTCCTCGCCGTCTTTCCAATCGGCAGGGGTAGCAACGCTGTGGTAAGCAGTTAGCTGCAGCGAATCAATCACCCTTAAAATTTCCTGAAAGTTTCTGCCGGTAGATGCAGGGTA
This sequence comes from Mucilaginibacter sp., assembly GCA_028288285.1. Classification (GTDB taxonomy): domain Bacteria; phylum Bacteroidota; class Bacteroidia; order Sphingobacteriales; family Sphingobacteriaceae; genus Mucilaginibacter. The sequence continues at coordinate 6,364 of JAQBNZ010000139.1, read as the reverse complement.
GCTAATGATCAGCTTTATCTTTTTATCCGGCCCAATAACAAATAACGAGCGCACGGTTGCTGTTAATGAAGCATTAGGGTGTATCATATCATAAGCCTCTGATATTTCGCGGTTCTCATCGCCAATTAAGGGGAAGTTAACTTCTACACCCTGCGTTTCGTTAATATCATTTATCCAGCCTTTGTGAGATTCTACGCTATCCACACTCAGGGCAATCACCTTTACGTTGCGTTTATCAAACTCCTCTTTAAGTGATGCCGTCTTTCCCAATTCTGTGGTACAAACGGGTGTATAATCTGCCGGGTGCGAAAACAGTACACCCCAGCTGTCGCCCAGGTATTCGTAAAAATCAATTTCACCTTGTGATGTTTTTGCTTTAAAGTTTGGGGCGTCATCGCCAATTCGTAAGCTCATAATTTTAAGTTTTAAAATGTTTTTAAATATGTAATTGCATAGTATAAAGCTATGCAATTGCAAACATCATTTTTAATATTATCCGGGAAAGCTTTTTTAAGGAGCCTCTTTTTTTTAGCGGTTTTAAAACAATGTGTTTATGTTTTATTCTGTACTTATCCGTAAAAAAGACGCAAAGAGGAAATGTTTAAGTAAAACACCTATTTCTTTTAAATCAGCTTATCTGTCTCCACACGTTGCGAAGCAGGAATTAGCACCTTTTACAAGCAATTAAGCCGGTACAGGTTGCTAAGACATCATAGGGCCTTTCCCTCTGTCTTTCTGGATAAGTATGTTTAAAGAACGATTAACATCACAAAAGTAGATATTAATTCTATAATTCCTATAGACTTTATAAGATATTTTAATTTAAGGGCGTAATTGGTTGAAAAACAACGAGAAAAAATAACAAGCACTTCAGGTATTAATACTTATGGCTTGTTAGTTACAGTAAGGTTGGCAAACTCACCATCAGAATTGTTACCCACCCACAACCCAAGCTTGCCGGTTTTTGTGGTGCTGAGCATTTTCACCTCCAGGCTTGCCTTAGGGTTACCATTTACAAACACCTTCACTTGCGGGTATTCTACCACAATTTTAGCATGGAACCACTCATCCGCCTTTGGTGCCGGTTCTATTGCTTTTTCGTACTGTCCATTGTGCTTTTCGCGTAAAATCTCCCAATCATAATTTGGCAGTGAAACGTACTGCACAGCGTGTATTCTTCGCACCGGGTCTGCAGCTCTGAAATTGAACTGCCTAAAATAAATTACATCCTCTGTATTGGCTACCCCTGTTCCGTGGAAAGCAACACCCACAAAGCTTTGCTGCAGCACATCCTTACCTTTTATGTCAAGCTCAATAATCCCATTTGAAAACGTTACACCGTTTAGCCAGGCCACACCATCATTTTCGCGGGCACTAAGTTTAACCCCGGTTTTATCGGCAATTTGCAAAGGGCTTGCTTCACGGTTTTGTACATCGAGTTGTTTATCGGCCAGCATTTGCAGCAGACCATACTTTACCGTTTTCTGCTGTGCGGAAGCAGTTAAAATACCTAAGGCTATAACCAAATAGCCTGCAACTAAATTTTTCATACCTATTATTTACCATTTAATTTTTTGATCAGTTCCACTTCTTCGGGTTTATATGGTGTACCATCTTTTCTGAAAATATCATGAAACCATTCTTTGGGTTCGGAGCCATCAGGCATCGGGTTATCCCAGGCATAAATAGTATTGGTTTTACCCATTACAAAGCCCCAGTTAAGGGCACCAACATTTTCCTGTTTCAACATAGGCATAACATTGCTGAAACGACTGCCACGCGTACGGGCCATGTACTCGGTACATATTAGCGGTTTACTATGTGTTTTTAGTAACTGTATAGTTTTAAGGTGCGATTTTTCGTCCGTGTAGTCATGGTAGGTAATAATATCGGAGTTTAATGCTTGCCGGGCATTCAGCTTTTCAAAGCTCCAATCCCACAAACCTACAGATATCGGCTGATCGGGATTAACCGTACGTGCCCAGCCAAAGATCTGCATAAGCAAACCCAATGACTTTTCCTTTTTTCCTTGATTCCCCGGCTCGTTGTACAGGTCCCACAGCAGGATGCGCTTGTCATGCTTAAAAGTGGTCATAACATCTTTAACATACGCTTCAAGCATAGCGGTTTCACCGGGTTTTGTTTGCCTATTACCAGGATCCTGTAGCCAGCCCGAATTATGGATACCTATTTTGGGCGCCGGTTGTAAACCAATTTTGGCATCGGGGTTCCAGCAATCATCAAAAAATACAAACATGGTTTGTATGTGGTGCTTATTGGCGATGGTAAGGTATTGGTCAACCCGTTTTTTAAAGCCCGCTTTATCTTGTTGCCAGGCCAGGCTGTATAAAAACACCCGCATGGTGTTAAAGCCAATACCTTCGGCATAACCTAATTCTTTATCTATAGTTGCGGGATCAAAGGTATCAGCCTGCCACATTTCCAGCTGATTAATAGCAGTACTGGGGATAAAATCGGCGCCGCTCATCCATTTATGCTGCGCATACCAGCTATTTGCTTTAGCTACCGACCATATCTTGCCAACTGTTGTTTTTTGTGCAAAAGCGTTAGTAGCTAGTGTAGCCGTTAATAAAACCGCAGCAAGTAATTTAAAGAATTGGTTTTTCATGAAGTGATAATTGGTAAGGGTAAATATAGCAAAGTTTCGATATGTAGCTAAATTTACAGGAATACGTCTTCGAGCATAGCGAGCAATCTCAGACTTGCATGTAGCCTGCTTTTCTATCGGAGATTGCTTCGTTCCTCGCAATTGACGCGTGTGGTGGAAACAAACGTCTTTGCGAGCGATAGCGAAGCAATCCCCAACATGCTTGTCGCCTACTTTTCTATTCGGGATTGCTTCGTAATCGCAATGACGAGCGTGGTGGAAACAAACGTCTTTGCGAGCGATAGCAAAGCAATGACGTACGGGGTGATTACCTGATTAGCTTTTCGATTAAACCCTTTTACTCAATATAACTTTCCAGTATTTTGAAGCCTGATGTGGTTTTCAATTCTATTTTATCGATAGTTTTTGGCAGCAGTATACACTCACCCATTTTTACAGGGTAAGCCAGGTTGTTGTGCTTAATGGTATATTCGCCAGCCACGCAAACGTGTATCACAAATGAATCAAGGGCCGAATAATCCTTTTCGGTGCCGTGGGTAAAATCCATTATATTGGTGGTAAAGTACGGGCATTTAACCACCTCAACAGCTTCATCTTTTTTATGTTGATACTTGGTTTTGTAGTCCGGGTAATGTTTGTAGTCTATAGCAGCAAGCGCTTCTTCTGTGTGCAGTTCGCGTTTGTTGCCTTTATCATCTACCCGATCAAAATCATAAATGCGGTAGGTAATATCTGATGTTTGCTGAATTTCGGCTATTAATAAACCTTTGCCAATAGTATGTACGCGACCGGCAGGTAAAAAGAAAACATCTCCGGCTTTAACATCTTCCCTGTTCAGTATATCCATAATATGGCCGCTGTTTAAAGCTTCAACATATTCCTTCTCATTCATTTCGCGGTTAAAACCGGCAATAAGGGTAGCACCGGGGTCAGCCTCTATTACATACCACATTTCGGTTTTACCAAAAGAGTTATGGCGCTTTTTTGCCAGTTCATCATTGGGGTGTACCTGCACGCTCAGGTCATCATTAGCATCAATAAACTTAACCAGTAGAGGGAAAATATTACCGAAATGATCATACACCTTTTTACCCACCAGTTCATCCTTAAATTGCTCTAAAAGGTTAGCTAATGACTGGCCTTTTAGTTCGCCATTATCAACAACCGAAACATCAGATTTTACGCCTGATATTTCCCAGGTTTCGCCGCAGTTGGGCAGGTTGCCAATATTTTTATGTAAGTAGGTTTCAATTTTATGACCGCCCCATATCTTGTCTTTAGATATGGTTTTGAATTTTAATGGATATAATGATGACATGGTAAATTCTCTTTTAATATATAATTTAATATTTGTTCAATAGTTCTTTTACTTCGGCAATTAATACTGATAAATAATTTTCTTTTACAGACCATATTATGCTGTAATCTATACCAAAGTAATTATGAACAATTCTATTTCTTAATCCTCGTATTTTATGCCAGTCCACTTGCTCGCTGGCATCTTTAAACTCATCCGGTAATCGATTTGCCGCTTCACCAATAATCTCAAAATTACGTACTACAGCATCAATAGTTTTACTATCTGCCGTAAATTCTTCGTAAGTTAATGATTGAGTGTAAGTAAGAATCTTTTCAGCACTTTCAAGTATATCCTCTAAGAGAAGTAGTGGCTGACGTTTAGACATAAACAATCTCCGATTCTATCGCTTTAAAATATTTTTGCTTGATGCCTGCTTTTGAAACAAGATCTACTTTGTGATTAAGCTTTGTTTCAAGTTCATCTGCTAATGCTATAAACTCAATACCAATCGGGTTATTAAAATCCACAATAATATCTATATCACTATTAGCATTAAAATCTTCGCGTACCACAGAACCAAACAAACCCAAAGAAGCTATTGGATATCTCTTTGCCAACTCTGGTTTAAATAGAGTTAACATATTTTTTATGTGGGTTAGCTCAAGCATTGCATGGTATATATTATTCCGCTAAGTTAAATATTTTGTATAACCATGAAACAAAGTTTTGCTAAAAATCAATACAATAACAGCCATTAGCGCGGTGTGTAGGTAAATAAAATCGGCAACTCCCAGCAAATGGGTTTGCGCTAAAAACCCGGCTTTAAGTACTTTACCCAGCAGCATAAACTCATATAACATCATTATTACCAATGGCATACAGCAAAACGAAGCCAGTACCCAAAAGCGATGTTTATTTGTCAATCTTTTATAGATCATATACAACGGCGGAAAAGCCAGTGAAAAAACCAGTACAAAGCCCAGCAATTTTATAAGCCAAATTGGTTGCCCTTGTAACAGCACTTTCAGCACAGTGGTTTCATCGCCGCCACCCATGCCGGCAGTAAATATGCGGGCAAAAGCAACATTGCCCAATATCAGTACAAAAGCCGCTGGCCAAAGTCGGTTGTTATTTGAGCGAAGCATAAAAAAGCCTGTCCACATAATTATGTAACTAAATACAGGCCCAAATATAGTTGGCAAATAGGAATGCGGATTAGTGACGCATGCATCACACAAGGTCCATAAATTAAAATCAATTTGTTTGCCCGACTGGCCGCATACCACATAAGCGGCAATAAGATGGGCCATTTCATGCAGTTGGCCAAATACAAAAACAGAAGCCATAAAAGCCAGGCAGTATTGCCATGAGTAAATAATTTTCATGGCGCTATGACGCAGGGAATACCGGGGAGGTTACTGCCTAAACCCTCGTTATGAATTTATGGGTCATTTTGTACCACTTCGCGGATGCTTGCCCAGCCGGTAGGGCTTTTTTTGTAACGAACGTAAACTACTATAGAACGACCTTTATATAAAAATGGCTTATCGCCGTTTTTAGGAGTTATTTTGATAGTAAACAAACATTGTTGCACAGCGGTCTTCCCTTGAATTAAAGTATTTTCAACTTTGTTTTCTACAAACTCAAGTTTATTCGCCTTTAAGGTTTCTGTGAATCCTGATGCTACTGTATCGCGGCCAAACAGATAATTATTGTAACTGAAAGCTTTTATCACATTGGGATGATGATATGATTCAATGGCTGGCACATCGCCATTTTGAAATGCCTTATGGATACCATCATTTGTTTTTTCTAAATCTGCCCTATCACGAGCCGAACCAAGATAATTTTTATTAGAGGAACAGCCAGATGTAATTATAATAATGATAAACCAACAACTTATAATTTTCATGCCGATGCAAATAACTACTTCATTTTCTGATAAATATAGCCAATACAAGGCATTTATACTAACAAAAAAAGGCCTGTAAAATACAGGCCTTTTAAATAATCATATAGAGAGTTTTACTTACCCAATTTTACTTTTAAGTTTTCGTTTATAGCTTCCAAAAACTCTTCGGTGTACAGGTAATCGGTACCGTGCTCTACTTTTGGTTTTATGGTGATGGCCAAATCTTTGGTCATTTTACCGCTTTCAACAGTTTCAATACAAACCTGCTCTAAAGTTTTGCAAAAGTCTACCAATTCCTGATTATTGTCCAGTAAACCACGGAACTCTAAACCACGTGTCCATGCAAAGATAGATGCAATTGGGTTAGTTGATGTTGGGCGGCCTGCCTGATGCTCGCGGTAGTGGCGGGTAACTGTACCGTGGGCAGCTTCGGCTTCCATTACGGTACCATCAGGTGTAACCAAGGTTGAGGTCATTAAACCTAATGAACCAAAGCCTTGCGCTACGGTGTCGCTCTGTACGT
>JAQBNZ010000255.1 GCA_028288285.1 Mucilaginibacter sp. | reverse complement strand
CACGAACGCGGCCCCGGCGAGGAGCACGGCGAGGACACCGGGGAACGTCCAGGCCAGCACCGGGACGAGCAGCGCGACGATCAGCGTCCCGGCGACCATCCACCGGGCCTTCAGGTTCGCCTTCCGGATGACCTGCGCCTTCTGATACTCGGGAGTCTCGACGTTGCCGGCGTGCGTGTGCCGGACGGCGGCCGAGTCGTAGTCGTAGAGGTACCGGGACAGCGCCGCGACGAGGCGCCCAAGCCCGCGCGGGGCGTACATCAGCAGCAGCCCGAGATACACCGGCGAGTAGAACGCCTGCCGACGGGCCCGGTAGAGGTTGCGGTGCAGGAACAGCCTGGTGGTCGCCCAGGCGGTCGCCATGTCCTTCTGCCACTCGGGGCGGATACGGACGCTGGTGTCGAGGGTGACGGGCTTCCGCTCGCCGGTCAGCGCGACCAATGGCGACACCCTGGCGCCCGGCCTGGTGGTGCTGGCGCCAGCGCTGGTGGTCGGGTGAGGTAATGCCTCAATTGAGGCATTACTGCGGGCGGGCTCGTCGCCGGGGTTGGCGCCAGGCTTGGTCATGTCGATGGCGGTCATCGCTGCGTGTCCTTCGGGTGGGTGGGGCAGCAGCAGGGCCCGAGGCCACACGGCTGTCCGTCTGCGCCGGGGCACAGGGTTGGGGTGCGGTGGTGGCACCCGGGGCATCGCGGCCAGGGGTTGCGGCGGCGTCGGCCGCCACCCCTCCTGGCGGGTCTGGCGACGAGCTGGCGGTGGCCGTGACCTGCGCGTCCGCTGCTGCGGTGCTGCGCGTCGGCGCGCCACTGTTGCCACACCTGGCGGAAGGCGTCGACCAGCTGGCGGAGGAACTCGCGGATCTTCTCCATCACGACCCCGCCCCGTTCCCGTTGCGGCGGGCGGCGAGCAGCTCCCGCGCCTGGTGCTCGGAGATCCCGAGCTCGCGGGCCAGCCGGAGCCGGCCGACACCCACGGCGATCAACTCCGCCGCCCGGTCGGGGGTCTCCTCGTCCCCGGGTGTTTCCGCTGGCGTCTCCTGGGCCTGCTCAGGGCGCTCTGTGCGTGTCTGTGCGGTCAACGTGGCGAGGTGCACCACCGCGCCGAGGACGGCCGGGGCGACGGCGGAGACGGCGACCACGGCCCACCACGGGGCCGCGGTGCCGTAGGCGACCAGCCCGTGCGCGGTTGCGTTCCCCACCACCGACCCGCCGAGCAGCACCAGGGCCAGGACCCGCCCGAACGAACGGGGCCGGCCGGTGGAGCCGAGCCACGCCACCGTCCCGGCCGCCGCGCCGGCGTCGAGGACCAGCGGCAACAGCACCGACAGCGCGCCGAACCCGCACAGCCGGCCCAGCTCGTCCAGCGCCGCGAACGACAGCACCGCGGCGGCCACGGCGACAACGGCGAGCAGCCCAAACAGCACCGTGCGGGCGTTCACCGGTTCACCCCCGTCCGGCGGGCCCGCCACCGCGCCACCGCCGGGTCACCGGGCAACGCCACCAGCAGCACGGCCACGGCGGCCACTAGCAGCAGCAGCGGGGGGACGACGGTCGGGAACATCAACGCCGTCGAGATCGCCGCCAGCATGAACAGCAGGAACCGGGTCATCGGCTCGGCTCCTCATCCTCGTCGAGGAGCAGCAGCTCGATCTCCCAATCGAGGTCGAGCGCCTCCCACCAGGTGAGGTTCATCGCCGGTCACCTCGCCGACCGTGGTTGTGGCGGAACCCGCCGGGGCCGGGGGTGTCGATCGACGTCGTGCGCCGGGTGAAGTTGTGGGTGAACGGGCCGACCTTGATCGCGAACGACCAGCGGCCGGCCTGGTTCACCGTGGCCCGGAACGGGCCGAACTTGAACGTCTTGCGGGCGTAGAACCTCATCGGGTCACCCGCAGCTTCAGGGCCTCGACGCGCTCGGCCTCGCACACCAGCGCGGCGGCCAACATGCGGGCATCGGCCGAGCTGAGGTCGGCCTCGATGGTGATGGGGCGCCCACCGGGATAGAACGACTCGGTGTCCTCGATGTAGAGGTTCACGAAGACCTGGCCGGTGTGGCCGAAGGCGCCGGTGTTGTCAAGACGGATCGTGCGGACGGTCAGCTCGGTGTCACCGGCGGCCGGCTTCCACGTGAGGCCGGCGGTGCGGTGCTCGGGGGTCTCGTCGTCGTGGTCGAGGTGGACCCGCGGGTCGCACCAGGTCGGGCAGGAAGAGACGTGTTGGATGTGCATGGGTCGCGGTTCCTTCGCGATCAAGTCCCCGGGGCCGGCGCGAGCACGCCGCCCGGGGGCGTCTGATTAAGGGGGGTCTGAGGCACCTCGGCCAGCCGGGTGGTCCGCGCCCAGTCCGCACCAGGTCCGCCACTGGCCACCAACAGCCACCAACATCAGACACACAACTTGCAGGTGAACGCCGGTACTCACCGGGCGCCACCAACGGCCACTTAGGACCGGAATCCACTCGTAATGCGTAGGTCTGGGGTTCGACTCCCCAAGGCGGCTCCATCCTCCATCGCAGGTCAGACGGCATGTCCGACCTCCGCTCGATCACCAGCGAGCATGATCACCGACCGGCCGGTCCGCACCTGGTCCGCACCGGATTTGATCTTGGCCTCGTGGAGGCGGTCCGCGAGCGCGTCCAGGTCGTCCTCGAACAACTGCGCGTAGACCTTCAAGGTGACCACCGGTGACGAGTGCCCGAGCATCCGGCACACCGAGAGCACCGATGCCCCCGCCTGGATTGCCAGCGACGCCGCGGTGTGACGCAGCCCGTGCGGCGTGAGATCGCCGACACCAGCTCGTTCGGCTCCGGCGTCGAACACGTTGCGCCGGAAGTTGCCGTTGCGTAGGAACCCGCCCTGAGGGGCAGGGAACACGAGCGCGTCGGCGACCCGCCCTGCGACCTGCGCCGCGATCTCGTCCACCAGGAACGGGGGCACGGGCACCGAGCGAATCTCGTGGTCCTTCGGGGTGCCGACGACGGCCCGCCCGTGTACCTCGGCCATCGCCCGATTCACGTGCAGCCGGCGACGCATCAAGTCGACGTCTGCGACCTGCAGCGCGGCCACCTCGCCCCAACGCAGCCCCGTGTAGGCGAGCACGTAGATCAATGTCGAGTACGAGCCACACTCCGCAGCCAGGTGCTCGACCTCACCGTGGGAGAGGAAGCGCTTCGGGCGGCTCTTCGCCCGCGGCAGTTTCACGCCCTCCGCCGGGTTGCGCGACAGCCGGCCGTCGAGCACGGCGTACGCCAGCGCGAGCGACAGCACCCTGTGGATGTACCGGACAGTCGCGGCGGCGAGCCCCGACTCGCTCAGCCGGCCTAGCCATGCGGCGACGTCGGCCGGCGCGACCTCGGCCAGCGCGACCCGGCCCCAGGCCGGCTCGACGTGCTTGGCCACGATGCCTTCGTACCGGGCGCGGGTCGTTGGCTTGAGCTGCCCCTGAGCTGCGAGCCACGTCTTGCACCAGGCGCCCACAGTCGCGCGGGACAGTGACGGGTCGATCCATTCGCCGCGTGTCTTCGCGACCTCGATGCCGGCCAGCCACCGCTCCGCGTCGATCTTGCGGGTGAAGTGCTTGGACCGCTCGTGTCGATCAGGGCCGCGGTAGCGGGCACGCCAGGAGCCGTCAGGTCTCTTCGCGATGCTGCCCATCGACGTCACCTCCGTCTCCAGGCATGACGTTTGAGTAGAGCTCACGCGCCTTCCGGATCCACCGGTTCGCAGTCGCTCGAGGTAGCTCCCATAGACCCATCACGGCTTGCCGCGGATTGCCCCAGGCGGCGAACTCGAAGGCGTAGACCGAAGCGAGCAGGCGGAGCTCTTCGTCGTCCACACGGCGGCCAGGTCTGCGATCCGTTGGGCGTGCGTGCTCCGGCGTCAGCTGCGACTCCGTCAGTAGGTACACAGCCCGAGCCAGCTCGACTGCACTTAGGTCCCGAGCCGTGATGGACCGCCCGTTGCGGCTTCGCACGGCGACCTCCTTCACGTCCACTCGGCCCCCGTTGAATGCGCAGTGCAGCCTAAGCAGGAAGGGCTCTGAGCTGTGGTCAAGCGTCCATCGGTACCAAGCCGGGAGAGTCCAGCCGTGGTCGCCAATGGGCACCCGGTCCTCGGATCGCTCCCCATCTCGAAGGATCCACCGCTCCGCATCAACGACCACGAGCCGAGACATTAGCGCGCGATCGCCACTTGCGATACCCCTGTCCACCGGAGTACAACTTGATGACACCTCGGTCCACCGAGGTATCAAACGGTCCGAGATAGGGAGCGCCGATGACCCGCACCATCCTTCGGCTGGAAGAAGTCGCAGCCCGCACAGGCGTCCCACTGGAGACGCTCAGGTACTGGCGCAAGATCGGGGAAGGCGGGCCGCGAACGTTCAAGCTCGGCCGCCGGGTCGTGGTCGACGAGACCGACCTGGCTGCATGGCTCGATGCCCAGCGTGCCGCTGCCCAGGAGCCGCAGGGGGCCGCCTGATGAACCCCGGAACGCGAAACGGCGGGCCCCCGACAGGGCCCGCCGTAACCAACGCAGTCATCGATCCCCACGACCGACAGGCACAGGATGCCACAGCCATCCGCGTCCCGGCAGTCTTCTACCTGCCATCGGGCCGCAGGATGCTCGCCGTCCTCGTCGTCACCGCCTGCCCGTTCTGTACCCCAGGCGGGCCTCACGTCCACCGGGGCAACGGCGGGGTCCGCCGTGCTGGATGCGGCCGCGGCGAGTACGTGCTCGTCCCCCGGGCAGCCATTGGCCAGCGACGAGGTGCAGCGTGACGAGCTTTGACGTGTTCACCGGCGCTGTCGAGGGCATCGACACCGCGTTCGTCGTACCCGCCCTGCCTGACGACGCCACCGAGACGGTGCGCGAAGGCATCGCACGCCGCCGCCTGGCCACCATCAACGGCGAGTGCCCGTGCGGTGCCCGTCGCCCCCGCTTGAGCCGGGAGCTTCGCCGCCGGCTCAAGCGTGCCAGCGGCGAGCAGGAGTTCTTTTCGGTGGACATCGAGCATGAGGTCGACTGTCCTGCCGTCGCGCCCGAGACCATCGCGCACGTTCGCGGCTGGCGGTGGAGCCCATGACCGCCGACTTCACCACGCTCGTCCTCGGCGACCGCCCCGGCGTCGTGTGCCTCGCGTTCGGCCGCAAGCCCTACCGCGACCGAAACAACCGGTACAAACACCAGGATTGGACCGAGGTTCAGTTCACCTGGCCCGGCGAACGTGAGGCCATGACCCGCGCCGTCGCACAGGAGATGGTCGACGGCGAGCCGGTCGACGTCTACGTGTGCCCAGCGGTCCGCCAAGGTGGGGCGAAGAAGCGCCGCAAGGGTGACGCGTTGCCACCGCTCTCGCTGTGGTTCGACCTCGATGGGCCGCCGTCGGACCAAGCCTTCCTTGACCAGCTCGGCGCGCTGATCGTCGCCTCCGGGCAGCCCGGTCATCGCCACGGTTACGTGCCGCTCTCCAGGCCGATCGACCTCGGGACCCACGCAGCTCTCAACAAGGCGCTCGCGGCCCGGCTGGGCGCCGACGCCAAGTGGAGCGACGAGAGTCTGCTACGCCTGCCCGGCACCTGGAACTGGAAACCGACCATCCCACCGGATGGCACGCCCGCCGGGGAGAAGCTGCTCGTCACGGTTGAGCAGGCCGCCACGCGGACCTGGGACCCCGCGGACCTTGCCGCCGAGCTGGGTGTCGGCACCAACGCCACCATGCCCGCCACCGTCCCGTCGGCGGGCATGGTGTCCGCTGAGCCGTTGCCGAGTCCGCTTCCCAGGCTGGTCCGGTGGGCACTTGAGTACTCGGAAACCGATCGGTCGCGGGCACACGCCCGGCTCGTCGGAGCATGCCTGGACGCGCACCTCACCCTGGGCCAGACCCTCGCTGTGGCGGCCACCTACCGACCGAGCACCGAGAAGTACGGGGCCCGGCTCGGCGAGGAGGTCACCCGGTTCTGGCTCAAGGCTCTCGACGAACGCCAGCGGCAATCACATGGCCAAAATGGCCAGAACTCCCGCCCGGGAGCAGGTGAGGGTGTTTCTGGCCATTTTGGCCATGCATCCGGGGACCCGTGGAACGAAACACCGACACCCCTCGGATGGCAGCCCAGACCGCTCCCCACCGACGCCCTCGGGCCCGTCCTCGGCCCGCTCGCCGACGCCATCGCCGAGAGCTACCAGGTCCCCGCGGACCTCGCGGTCAACCTCGCGCTTCCGCTGATCACCACAGCGGCGGGCGGGCGGTGGACTGTGCAGATCACCCCTGACTGGTCCGAGACACTCGCCCTGGCCACCCTGTCCGCGCTCGCATCCGGTGAGCGCAAGAGCCCCGTCATGCGTGTCCTGGCCGATCCGCTCATCCACCACGAGCGTGCCGCGCTGCTCGAGGCACGTCCGCGCATCGGGGAGCAGCAGGCCAAGCAGAAAATCGCCGAGGATCGCGCCGAGAAGCTCCGCAAGGACGCCGTGAAAAGTGGCCTCGACAACGACTCACAGATTGTACGTCGACGCCTGCCAGAGCCTCGCTGAGATGGTCGTCGACCCTGTGCCTCGGTGGCTGGTCGACGACATCACCCCGGAAGCCATCGCGATGCGGCTCGCCGAGCACGGCTCCATTGGCGCGGTGTCCGCTGAACCTGGCCTGTTCGCGATCCTCGCCGGCCGCTACAGCAACGGTGCCGCAAACGTGGAAACCGTCCTCAAGGCAACCTCTGGTGACTCAATCAGCGTGGACAGGATGGGCCGCGACCCTATCCACGTCGACTCACCGGCGCTGTCGATCAGCATGTGTATCCAGCCCGGCCGGCTCACCGAGCTCGGCGGGCCGGGGAAGGTGTTCCGCGGGTCCGGGCTGCTCGCCCGGCTGCTCTACGTGCTACCCGAAGCCAGGGTCGGGACACGGTCAATATGGCCAAAACCGGTGCCGGCCGACGTCGCCCAGGCCTGGACCGAGCACCTCGGCAAGCTCCTCGCCGCCGACATCCCGGCCCCGGCCGTGATCACCGTGGATCACGTGGCGCTTGCCCGTCTCGACGAGTTCCGGGCTGCCCTCGAACCGCGACTGCACCCCAACCACGGCGCCCTTGCGGGGATCGCGGACTGGGGCAGCAAGCTGCCCGGCACCGTCGTCCGCATCGCCGCGGCGTTGACCCTGCTCGCGGACCCGTACCGGACGAGCATCGACGAGGCCACGATGACGGACGCGATCCGCCTCGGCGAGGCCTACACCAGCCACGCACAAGCCGCGTTCGCCACCATCCACGCCGCCGACGACAACCTCGCCAATGCCCGCGGCGTCCTGGACTGGCTCCGCAAGAACGGCGAGGCCACGTTCTCCCTACGCGACGTCTACCGGGCGCTGCGAGGCCGGGCATGGATCGAGAAGGCCGACGACCTGCGCCCCGTACTCGGTGTGCTGGTCGACAACGGCCACATCCGCAACCTCATCGAGGACCGCTCTACCGAACCGGGCCGGCCGAGCGAGCGCTACGAACTCCACCCCGCCCACCTCGAGGACGCATCGTGATCGGCCCGGACGACGCTCCCCAGCGCCCGGTCCCGCACCTCGCCCCTCAGAACCTCAAGGAGTCCGCATGACCAGCCCCGACGAGGCCGTGTGGACCGCGCTGCAGCTCGTCCACCTCGAAGTGCTCAGCGACGACGTCAGCGCAGCTGTCGGGTTCATCAATAGGATCGATGACCCCGGCCGACTGAGGCAGATCGCCGTCGTGCTCTTGGAGCTCGTGGGCCACGTCTTTGAGCAGTACGTGCCACCCGAGCAGCACGAGGCCCGCATCAACGAGCTCATCGCCTTGCACACACCAGACACCCCGGACGCGCTGTGACCCGGCTCCGCGGCACCGGCGACGACGGCCTCGACGACCGCCCCGAGGACCCCCGCCAGCTCGCCGCCGGTGTGCCCCGAGGTGGAGCGCAACACCACCCCGACACCGTGACAGACGCCGTCTGCTGCGGCACCACCGACACCGAGCTGCACCACCAAAGCCACACCGATCCCGACCTCGTGGTCGGGCAGCTACCCCACAACTGGAGAACCACATGAACCCCGTGCACCAGCTCCTCGAGCAGGTCGTCGACACCGGCCGGCTCCCCGACACCGAGGCCATCGCCGCCGTCGTCACCCGCGGCCACTCCGTCCGCGACCGGGAGACAGCCCGCCGCGGCATCCTCCGAGAGGCCCGCCGCATCATCGGCGCCCTCGACTCCGGCCTCCCCGACCAGGCCCGAGCCGCAGCCGAGGACGCCGCCGAGACCTACGCCGAGTTCACCGACGACGACACCGCCCGCGACGGCCGCGACCTGGCAGCCGACGTCCCCCGGGCGCGTGCCCACGCCTTCACCATGCCGGCCAACCCGAACAGCGCTGGCGCGCGTCAGCTCGAGGAAGTCCTCGGCAGCCGCGTCCGGGACCGGGTGACCGCAGCCGACCTCGACCGGATCACCACCCGCACCGACGCCACCGCCAAGCAGGTCGCCGAGTGGCGCGACGAGATCCTCGCCGCCAGCCGGCAGATCAGCCGCACCTACGCCTCCGGGCAGCAGGGCACAGCCCGCCGGCTGGTGAAGGAGGCAGCCGTGAGGTTCGCCGACATGGTCGCCGACCCCGACGGGCGCGACCCCAACGAGGACATCGACGACCCGCGCGAGCTCGCCGCCCTCGTGGCCCGCAGCCACAACCACAGCTGAGGCTGTCCATGAACCGGCGCCGGCCTGCACGTGGCCCCCAGCAACACCTGCCCGCCCCAGCCACGGGCGCGGTGGGCAGGACGGGGTGCAGGCCGGCGCCACCTTCGTGCGGTCGGGGCTCGTTCACGTCACCGCTGGCGCGCCAAGCATGACCGTGCCACCAAAGCGGAATCGAAGCGCAGGCATCCACGACCTCCAGGTCCGCCTCGCTGCGCGTCCCGACCGCACACCCCAGGAGAACCCATGCGCCTGCTCGTGGGGTGCGCCAAACAGGCCCAGGGGAGACACGAGCTGCCCACGCGCCAAAGACACCCGTGGGAGCGCCACGGCAGGCACGCGCCGGTGTGGCCCTGCCGCGCGCCAACGAGGCGCCCGCGCCACCGCGCCGCACCACCGCGCCCATGCCGGGCCAGACGAGCACCTCCACGCCCATCGACGCCGCAGCCTCGCCGTGCGCCCTCGCGCCCTCAACACACCGCCAACCACCCCCAGGACCACGGCTCGCTCGGTCAGAGCACAGCGGCCTACACAGCTGGCGCTCACACCCCGCACCGAACGACAGCACGAACAGCCCGTCATCAACGGACACCTCGTCATCGAGCACACCGATCAGGAGCAGGTCATCGAGGTCGACGAGATCGCAGCTGCTCGAACAGCTGCCACGTTCACGAGACGAAGCACACGTCGACGTCGTGGTGGCCATGACGGGCGAGCTGCAGCTCGAGGCGCGATGCCGGCCTGCTGGTCACACACCGTGCTCAAGGGGGTGGGGGCCCACCCGTGCACGACACACGCCAGACCGGATCGTCATAGCACCGCACCATGCGGCACCCTGAAACGCTCCCAGAGGGAATGATCATTGTGACTGAGAGTAAGACCGCGCCCCCACCGAAGGGCCTTGCCGCGACCGGCCGGAAGCTGTGGCGTTCCGTCCTGGCCGGCTACGAGCTTGACCAGCACGAATGTCTCCTGCTCACCGAGGCCTGCCGGGTCGCCGACCGCCTTGACCGGCTCGCGGTGGAGGGCGAGAACGCGCCGCTGACGGTCATCAACTTCAAGGGTGATCCGGTGGCGAATCCGCTGCTCTCCGAGGCACGACAGCAGGCAATCGTCTTCGCCCGGCTGCTGGCTGCGCTGCGGCTGCCGAGCGATGAGGACACGGCTCGTCCGCAGCGCCGCGGTGGGGCTCGCGGGGTGTATCCGGTGCGCGCGTCCAGTCCGTGGGCGGTCTCGTCGTGAGACGTCGTCGCCGGCTGCCTCGTGGTGGCGACGTCAGGGCGATCTATGCCGAACACCTGCGCGCGAAGTACGCGGATCGTCCAGTGTTCTGGGGTCACTTCGAGCCATTGGTCGAGGCGTTGGAGCGCGGTGTGCCGGTGGTGGTCCGCTGGTGGGAGATCGCGGCGTTCGCGGCTGTCGATCGTGGCCGTTCGAGCCTGTTCGTCAGGTTGGAATCGGACGGTCGTTTGGCGTATGTGGAGCCGATAAGAGATGGGCTCAACATCACCGGCTGGCGCTCCATCGCGTAGCCGCATGCACTAGTATTTGCGCTGGTAGCAGGGTCCGGGAAGACTCTTTATAGCTGCTACCCACCAACGTCAGAGGTGGGTACGAATTGTCTTCCCCAGGTGGCCGCGAAGTAGGCCGTGTCAGCGTCCGCGTAGTCCCGGATGTAAGCGGCTTCCGCCGCGATTTGCAGCGTGAGCTCGACTCGATCGAGAACACCCTCAAGGTCACCATCCCGGTCGAGTTCGACGTCGACACCGCCGCGCTGCGCTCCGAGATCGAGGGCATTCACGCCCAGGTCACGGTGCCGGTGGACTTCGACGTCGACACCGCGGCGCTGCGGGCGCAGCTGGGGGCGTTGGACGCGGCCCGGGTCACGATCCCGGTCGATCTGGACATCGACCCGGCGCAGGTCCGGGCGCAGCTGGCGGCGTTGTCGGCGC
>JAQBNZ010000128.1 GCA_028288285.1 Mucilaginibacter sp. | reverse complement strand
ATCTAAGCAATCCTGATATTCCTGAAAATAACGAAGACAATAAGCTTCATAAAATTACTTCTCTTGACGGACTGTACGAGAACTGGTTTCTGGATTATGCATCCTATGTAATACTTGACCGTGCCGTACCGCATATAAATGATGGTTTAAAACCCGTTCAGCGCCGTATACTGCATTCGCTTAAAGAGATGGACGACGGGCGTTTTAACAAGGCCGCCAACGTAATTGGTAATACCATGAAATATCACCCGCATGGTGATGCTTCTATTGGCGATGCAATGGTGCAAATTGGCCAGAAAAACCTGCTGATTGATTGCCAGGGAAACTGGGGCGACCCGGTAACAGGCGATTCCGCAGCTGCACCGCGTTACATTGAGGCGCGCCTATCCAAATTTGCGCTTGATGTTGTTTTTAACCCCGATACTACCGTTTGGCAGGCCAGTTATGATGGCCGTAACCGCGAGCCTATTACCTTACCTGTAAAGTTCCCGTTGCTGTTGGCGCAGGGTGCCGAGGGTATTGCCGTGGGTTTGGCTACCAAAATATTACCGCACAATTTTATTGAATTGTTAGATGCATCTGTTGCTGTGCTAAAAGGCGACAGGCCAAATTTACTGCCCGATTTCCCTACCGGTGGCATGGCCGATGCATCGGCTTATAACGAAGGCCAGCGAGGGGGTAAAATAAGGGTGCGGGCTAAGATTGTTGAGCGTGATAAAAAAACGCTCACCATTACCGAGATTCCTTTTACTACCACCACCGGCGGACTTATTGATAGCGTGATATCTGCCAATGATAAGGGCAAGATCAAAATAAAAAAGATAGAAGATAATACGGCGCAAAATGTGGAGATAGTGATTCACCTGGCGCCGGGCATCTCGCCTGATGTTACCATTGATGCATTGTATGCCTTTACAGATTGTGAAGTATCTATATCGCCTAATACCTGCGTAATACAGAGCGATAAGCCACGCTTTATGAGTGTGAATGATATGCTTACCGAAAGCACATTCTTCACTAAAGAGCTGCTTAAACAGGAGCTGGAAATAAGACTGAAAGAACTGATGGAGAAGATCTTCTTCAGTTCGCTCTTGAAAATATTTATTCAGGAAGGGATGTATAAACACCCCGACTATGAAAGCTCGTCAGATTTTGAAGGTGTATTAATTGTGCTGAACCGTTTATTTGAGCCGTTCTTCACGCAGTTTTATCGTACTATACTGCCTGATGATTACAAGAAGCTGATTGATAAACCAATGAGCAGCATCACCCGTTTTGATGTAAAGAAAACGGATGAGCAGATAAAAGCGCTTGAAGCTGAAATTAAAACGGTTAAAAACCATTTAAAACACCTTACGGATTATACTATTGCCTGGTTTGATAAACTGAAAGAGAAATATGGTAAAGGCCGCGAGCGCAAAACAGAGCTGCGCACGTTTGACAGGGTTGAGGCTGCGCAGGTAGCATTAGCCAACGTTAAGCTATATGTGAACCGCGAAGATGGTTTCATTGGCTCGGGCTTAAAGAAGGACGAGTTTGTTTGCGATTGCTCGGATATTGATGAGATAATTGTCTTCCGTGGTGATGGCAGGTTCATTGTAACCAAAGTGCAGGATAAGGTTTTTGTAGGCAAGGATATTGAGCATGTTGCTGTATTTAAAAAGAACGATGAGCGCACCGTTTACAACCTGATTTATAAAGACGGACAAAGCGGTATCAGTTATATCAAGCGTTTTTCGGTAGCAGGTGTTACCCGCGATAAAGAGTACGACCTTACCAAGGGCAGCAAAGGCTCAAGGGTACTTTACTTCACCGCTAACCCTAACGGCGAGGCCGAGATAGTAACCGTTCAGCTAAAACCTCATGCTAAACTTAAGAAACTGAACTTTGATGAAGATTTTGCATCGTTGGCAATAAAGGGCCGTAACTCTATAGGTAATATGGTTACCAAGTACCCGGTTAAAAAAGTGATCCTTAAAAGCAAGGGTATCTCTACATTGGCCGGGCGCAAGATATGGTATGATGATATTTTAAAACGATTAAATGCCGATGGCCGTGGTAAATACCTGGGCGAGTTTGATGGTGACGACCGTATACTAAATGTACTAAGCAACGGATTGTATGAACTAACCAGCTTTGATCTTAACAATCACTTTGATGATAAGATGATTGTTATTGAAAAATACGACCCTGCTAAAGTGTTTGCCGTAGTGCATTACGATGGTAAATCCAAAAACTACATGGTTAAACGGTTTGTGTTTGAAAATACGGTTATTGGCAGGCAAACCAGCATAATTAGTGAAGAGCCGGGCTCAAAACTGGTGCTTATATCAGGTGCGGCACAACCGGTTGTTAAAATAGAGCAGTTGAAAGGAAAAGCTTTAGTACCTGAAATGGCTGAGCTAAACCTTACCGACCTGATTGATGTTAAAGGTATGAAGGCCATGGGTAACCGCCTATCGGTTCACCAGATAAAAAGTGTGGAGCTGATAGCTGAGCATGACGATGCAGAAGATGTACCAGACCCGGCACCTGATACAGTAGAAGAGACAGAAATAATAATAACCAGCGAAGATAAACAGGTAGCGGATACTGAACCCGCAGTAACAACACAATTAACAGCTAATACAGTCGTTGAAGATAAACCAGTTGAACCAACAGAATCTGTAAAGTCACCAGATATATCTGTAGAATCACCTAAAAAGAAAGTTGATTTTGAGATAACTAATCCGGATGATATTGATATGGACGACGGAGGGCAGCTGGGGTTATTTTAATTGTGAAAGAGATATGTCCAAGAGGTTATTACTTTACTGCATTTTGTTCTTTAATTTATTTACAGCTGGCAACGCGCAAACTGTAAACCACACATTTACTTTAGGTGATACCGATTTTTTGCTTGATGGGAAACCCCTGCAAATGATATCCGGCGAGATGCATTATACCCGCATCCCGCGCGAATACTGGCGCGAACGCATGAAAATGGCCAAAGCAATGGGCTTAAACACTATTGCCACTTACGTTTTCTGGAACGCCCATGAACCGGTACAGGGCAAGTATGACTTTACAGGGAATAATGACATTGCTGAATTTGTACGTATAGCAAAAGAAGAAGGCCTGTGGGTGGTAATGCGCCCGAGTCCGTATGTATGTGCCGAGTGGGAATTTGGCGGGTATCCGTGGTGGTTGTTAAAAGACAAAAATCTTAAAGTACGCAGCAAAGATGCCGCTTTTGTAAATGCCTATCGCAGTTACATGATGGAAGTAGGCAAGCAGCTGGCACCTTTGCAGGTAAACCACGGCGGCAATATTTTAATGGTGCAGATAGAGAACGAGTACGGCTCATACAGTAACGACAAAGAGTACCTGGATCTTAACCAAAAGATATTTAGAGAAGCCGGATTTGACGGTTTACTGTTTACCTGCGATGGCCCATCACAAATGCCTGCGGGTTATTTGCCGGGCTATCTGCCAGCTGTTAACGGCGAGGACAATCCGGCTAAAGTAAAAGAGCTTATTAATAAATACCATAACGGCAAAGGCCCATATTACATAGCCGAATGGTACCCAGGCTGGTTTGATAGCTGGGGCAAACCACACGGCGGCAGCAATGCCAATGCCGATGCAAAAAAACTGGATGAGGTTTTATCAGCAGGCATTTCTATCAATATGTACATGTTTCATGGTGGTACCACCCGCGATTTCATGAATGGGGCTAACATGAGCAAAAGCGAGGCTTACGCACCCCAAACCTCCAGCTATGATTATGATGCGCCGTTGGACGAGGCCGGTAACCCCACACCCAAGTATTACAAGCTAAGGGCGGTTATTGCCAAACATTTGCCAGCAGGCGTAACCCTGCCCGAAGTACCCGAAAAGAAAAAACGCACCTACGCGTTAGAAGTAATAAAATTTTCGGGAACTGCCAACCTGTTCAGCAACTTAGGCAAACCTATTGAAGCCGAAAAACCTATGAGCTTTGAGGATTTGGACCAGGGATATGGCCTGGTGCTTTATCGTACTACATTAAAAGATGCCGCCAATGGTTTGCTAAAAATTAAAGAGTTGCGAGACTATGCAACAGTTTACCTGAACGGCAAACGCATAAGTGTATTAGACAGACGATTAAAGCAAGACTCCTTACAACTAAACAGCCCAACAGCCAATAGCGTGCTTGATATTTTAGTGGAAAATACCGGCCGCATTAATTACGGCCCATATTTAACTGATAACCGTCAGGGTATAACCGAAAAAGTAACATTAAACGGCCAGGAACTAACCGGCTGGAAAATGTACCAGTTTCCGTTTACAACAACAGCCGGGTTTAAATACCTGCCTGCACAAAACGAGGATGAACTGCAACCAGTATTATATCGCGGCACCTTCTCATTACGTGGTACCGGCGATACCTACATTGACATGCATGACTATGGTAAAGGCTTTGTTTTTGTTAACGGGCACAACCTGGGTAAATACTGGAACATCGGCCCGCAGCAAACTTTGTATGTACCCGCCGTATGGTTAAAAAAGGGCATCAACGAAGTGGTTGTATTTGACGAATTAATGGGCAACCACAAAGATCTTTCTACGTTTGATCACCCTGTGTTAAGTGAGGTGAAAAAGGACTGAAATTTGCAATAAATTGCAAATTTCAGCACAAAAACGACATAAATCTGCATCAAAAAAGGCTCCTGAATAGGAGCCCTTCTTTATTCTGTGAAAATATAAGTAACGTTAGTTCTTATGCTTTTTAAATACTTATAAAAAAAGAAGCTTCAAAAACATGCCCTGTAACTACTTTTTGGATGTTTTCTTTATGCTTGATATCCTTTTTATCGCCAGCACTATCAGCGCAGCCCAGCCATGGTTCAATACATACAAAGTCGGCGCCGGGTTTGGCCCAAAGTCCCAGGTAATTAAAGTGCGGAAACTCAACCGATAACGTTTCGTTATGCTTGGTGCTCTTGATGGTCACCATACGCGATGTCATATTTTTAAATACGAGTGCATCTGCAGCAAACATATCACGGGTTAAGGGCCGCTTTTTATCAGGTGTTGGTACCGGTCGGGTTTCGCCATTAAAAACGCCATCAGCAGTAAGTAAATGAGTTTCTAAATTTTCGTTTATTTCAAATTCAATGTAATAATCCTCGTAATTTTCACCGGGATGAAAAGGCACATTAAATGCTGGGTGGCCACCTACAGAAAAGTAAATCGTTTTTTTATCACGATTGATAAGCTTATAAGTTACCCGTAATGCGTTGTCTATTAAAGTATATAATACCTGGAAATCAAATTTATAAGGGTAAACTTCCAATGTTTTCTCGCAATTGGGCAAAGAAAAAAAGGCATGACTATCATCACTCTCCAGCAAAATAAATTCCGACTGGCGGGCAAAACCATGCCTTTTCATGGGGTATGTTTTGCCATCAACTAATAATTCATCATTAGTTAGCTGGCCAACAATAGGGAAAAGATTAGGTGCATGCCAGGGCCAAATGCTGGCGTTTGCTTGCCAAAGCTGTTCGGTGCCGGTTTCTTTGTTGTAAAATGATGATAGCTGCGCGCCCTTAGGATCGATAGCTACTTTCAAAAATTCATTTTCGAGAGTCGTCATTCTATGTGATGGTTTTTAAAGGATAGCAACAAATCAATCATTATCCTGTTTCTTTTTCTTCTCCAAAATAACAAAAGCGCTCCGTTTTGGTGCGGGCATAATTGAATTTTCGCCTTTAACAGATTTCCAGATCACCTCATTCAAATCAAGGTCTGGTGCGGAATCTTCCTTTGCTAAATTAAATGATTCAGAACGCTTGCTGCTTTCATTAACAGCAATATTACGCTGCTCAAGGTCAACCTGTGCTGGTCTTGCAATATATGGAGAAAGATTAGGTTTTGTTGTAAAGCACTCATATAAAGGCATAGCAGCCGCATCATACTGGCTCATTGGCGGCAGGCCTAAAATAAGTTCAATAGTGCGCAGCACGCCCGATGTAGAGTACATGTTATTTATCATTGCATTGCGCTTTACATAAGGCCCGGCAATAAACACCGGCGAACGATGCGCATCAACGTGGTCAGGGCCGTTTTGAGCATCATCTTCTAATACAAACACTACAGACTCCTTCCAGATTGGACTATTAGAAAGATGCTCAATAAATTGGCCAACAGCCAGATCATTATCTGCAACGGCTGCTATAGGGGTAATAGCTCCCTTACGCTGACCGCTGGTATGGTCATTTGAAATACGGATAGTATTAAATTGAGGAACAGCGTTTTTTGTTAAAAGCGAATCAAAATCATGCGCCCATCTCTCGGTACGGGTAACATCTTTAATGGTCATATCAAAGCCAGGCGCCTGTTTGCAATAATGATCTTCTAAAGATTTAAGGTTGGCTGATGGTTTGGCGCCTCCCTCGGCAAATTCGCCATAAGTACGATAAGTTACACCTGCCCTTTTGCAGTAATCCCAAATAAAACCATCACGTGGATAAGCCGCTTTACGGGTACCTTCATAATCATAACTACCGCCACGGCTGCCATAACTGGTAGGCCAGTTTTTCTCAACAAAATCTGTAGCGTATGCGGCCGTGCTCCAATTATGTCCGTCGGCGCTTACTTCGGCATCTACATAAAAGTTATCAAGTAAAACAAATTCACTTGCTATTGCGTGCAAGTTTGGTGTTACTTTTTTGCCAAATATACACAGTGAAGTATCTCCGTTGCCGACAGCTACATCGCCCATTACCTGGTCATAAGTGCGGTTTTCTTTAATAATATAAAATACATGTTTAATTGGAGATACATCGCCCTTTTTACGTGGGATAGGATTACCTGCTTCCCCCGGTGCCAATGCTGCAATTTTGTTATTGAAGGGTGTATTCGCATAAACCTGTTTGGTGTACGCTTTAAGTTTTATATCATCGGGTACATCAATAAATGACAGTGTCCCTTTAAACAAGCCGCCAATATATTGCTCACGACTGTTTATTGCGCCTGTTTGATAGCCGCTGTTATCAGCTTTTTTAACTGGCTGCGGCCCCTTTGGGTTAGCCATTGAAGTAAAGCCCTTACCATTACTTACCAGTATTTTATTGCCCAGCATTTTAACGTTGGTTGGGTACCAGCCAACCGGTATAAAGCCACGGCTTTGGCTGCTGCCGGGTTTTGATATATCAAACACAGCCAGGCAATTATTATCGGCATTGGCAATGTAAAGTGTTTTTTCGTTTGCAGATAAGGCAAACCCGTTGGTTGTTGATCCGGTTAATTTTGTAGGATATAATGCAGTTGCTACTACCTCAATAGTTTTACGAGTAGCTGTGTTAATGATTGATACTGAGTTATCATTAGCGTTAGCAACAAAAAGCAGGGTGCCTTTTTTATTCAGTAATAACTCATTGGGGTGGCTACCAGCATCTATACTGCTTACCTTTTGCGTTTCGGTATTATAAAACGCTACTTTATCACCTCCCCATAAAGAAATGTAAACAGTTTTTTCATCGGGCGATAAAATACAGCTATAAGCTTCGGCACTAAGTTTCACCTTGTTAAGAATGCTGCCCCTATTAGGATCAATAATGTAAAGGGTGCTATCTTCTTTAGTTACGTTGTACAGGCGCGTATTAGCTTTGTTTACAGCTATACCGGTTGGGTCTATTTTATTTTTAGGCCATGGAAGACCCAATTTAATAGTATCAGGCTTACCCAGTTTATTGTTGGTAATATTGAAGGTAAGGATCACATTATCATTCCCGCCAGATGCATACAGTTTGCTTTCATCCTTGCTAAAGGCAATACCATACCATGATTTGCCCAGTATTTTTTCATCAAGCAATTTCTCGCTTCGCGGATCAATTAGTTGAAGGGATTGAGTGCTCTGGCCATTGTTGGTTACAGCCAAAAGCTTGCCCGATGTAGATAGCTGCATGTTCAACGGCAGGTCGCCAAGTGGTAAAGACCGCCCAACCGGACTTAATTTCCAGCCGTTAGGCAATAACACCTGACCGGTTTTTTCAATTTTACCCGGAGTTTGCGCAAATGATTGGAATGTTACTGCCAAAGCAGTTATACCAAGTATAAGTTTATGTTTCATTAAGATGTAGTTATACCCAAAATTACATAATGCTTTGGGTATTGTACACCTCTTAACATAAACTTAATACGGCCTGCAATTTATCTGTGTTTACCTTAACAAGCCAGGCAATAGTTTTTTCATATATCCATAAAAAGCACCCTTATAAAAGCTCCGGCTTTATCTTTTCGGTGAACTCTTTAGCAAACTTGTTTAATTTTGGTTGTATCACAAAAGCGCAATAAGACTTCGTTGAGTTATCATTAAAATAATTCTGGTGATAGTCTTCGGCTTTATAAAATTCACTTGCCGGGCTAACCTCGGTAACAATGGGTTTATCAAATACCTTCTCTTCGGTAAGTCTTACAATCATAGCTTCGGCCGCTGCCCTCTGCTTATCGTTATGATAAAATATTACCGACCGGTATTGTGTGCCTACATCATTACCCTGCCTGTTTAAAGAAGTAGCATCATGAGTTTTAAAAAATATCAGCAATAGTTCTTCAAAGCTTACTTCATCAGCATCATATTCTAAACCAATTACTTCGGCATGGCCTGTATTGCCATTGCATACCTCCGTATAAGTAGGGTTTTTGGTAGTGCCCCCCATATATCCCGATTCTACTTTTTTTACGCCTTTAACTGTCTGAAATATTGCTTCGGTACACCAAAAGCAACCGTTACCAAATATTATTTTTTCGACATGTGAGGGCATATTTTTATTTTCTGTCATTTTCGTCTATTTATAGCTTCGTTGGTCAACCAAATTGTCGACTTTTTCTTATTTATTAGTAAAAATAGCCATAAAAACCTCTTATCAGATGGTAAAGTTTGGAAGGCGAATAAGTTTTACTTTAAATCAACTATTACCTATAGCAATTTTCATCATGAGTTACTTTCAGTATATAAAGCATTTGCTTGAATAAATAAAAAATTGCATTCGCCCGCCTTGTTTTTGAAGAAGCCTTTCTCAAAACGCCGCATAAATTACTTCAAGGTAATTAAATTATACTTTAAGATAAATTTTTTCCTCAAATTATTATTCTATTTTTTCTTTGCTTAAGAAAGAAAATGTCATTTATCTTTACAGCACAACCTTATCAGATTTTATGATTTTTAAGATACTATATGATATACACGATTGTGGTGACTTTCAATGGCGCCAACTGGATAAGGAAATGTCTGGATTCTCTGCTCAGTTCAACTATTCAAACGGAAGTATTGATAGTTGATAATTGTTCAACAGATGATACATTACACATCATTGAAGAAGAGTATCCCACAATAAAGATTATTGAGAACAATGCAAATCTGGGTTTTGGACAGGCTAATAACTTAGGATTTGAAGTAGCCTCGAAATATGATCCAGAATATTTTCTATTGTTAAATCAGGATGCCTGGCTTGAGCCAGATACAATAGAAAAACTTATAGAAGCAGCAAAAAAAAATCAGGATCATTATATTTTAAGCCCATTGCATTTTAATGCAAATGGAAGCGATTTAGATTTTAATTTCATATATCATCTTGCCAAAGACGGGGAAACTATCATAACAGAAAAGTATTCTTCTACTGATTCGCGTGAAGTTGTTGATGTAACATTTATAAATGCTGCCATCTGGCTGCTTCCGGGCGATTGCATAAAACAAGTAGGTATGTTTGATCCGTTATTTTATCACTATGGCGAGGATAATGACTATGCCAGTAGGGTTAGGTATCATGGCTACAAAATTGGTGTACTCCCTCAAGCTGTTGGCTTTCACGGACGCGCACAGCAACTATTTGATTATAATCAGCTAAGTCCAGGCAAGAAGTATCGAAAAAGAAAAATTCCTTACCTCATAGCTATGATGAATATTAATCATTCGCTGTTGGTAACAGCGAAACTCTCTGCCGGCTTATTAGCAGGCGAATTGGTCAAACATGCAAAGCAATTCAACATATTCAATATTTTTATTGAAATACTTTCATTTACCAATATTATGATCTTTTATCTATTCGAAATTATAACGCATAGAGAGCAAAACAAATTAGTTACAACTGAAACATCTTAATTTATTTGCTTCTAATAAATAAGGATTAGTTTGTAAAATTTAATTCCTTTACCATTCATTGAGTATATGAATGGGTGCATTTACATGCGTTATTAAGCGTTAATTCTATCGCTTACCGCTGCCAAATGTTATTTTTTGAGTATGTTCATATCGTACTGATAAACGAATGTGTTACACATTTGGTTTATTAATATATCCGCGTAACTTTAATATGTCAATATAATTACTTTTTGCCGTATTAATTTTCTATGAATTCATATCTACACAAAAAAGCCATAGTTTTTTCTATTATTATTTTTTCGTCTTTACCGCTTTATGCACAGCAAACAAGCAGAACAGTCGCTGATTTTGACAAAGGCTGGAAATTTCATTTAGGCGATATTGCATCTGCCGAAAAGGCAACTAATGATAAAAGCTGGCGAACGCTGAACCTGCCGCATGATTGGAGTATAGAAGGTACATTCAGCAAAAATAACCCTGCCACACCCGAAGGTGGCGCTTTGCCCGGTGGTATCGGTTGGTATCGCAAAACGTTTACTGTGCCTGCCGTATCCAAAAATAAATTGGTTTATATTGATTTTGACGGTGTTTACCAGCACAGCGATGTTTGGATAAACGGGCACCATTTAGGTTTCAGGCCAAACGGATATATCTCTTTCCGATATGAACTAACGCCTTATTTAAATTTTGGCGGGGCAAATGTTATAGCTGTTAAGGTAAACAATCAGGATCAGCCAAATTCACGTTGGTATTCAGGCTCGGGTATTTACCGTAATGTATGGCTGGTTACAACAAATAAAACAGCAATTGATCATTGGGGAACATATGTAACCACGCCCAAAGTAAGCGCCGATTCGGCAACGGTATCTGTAGATGTAAAAATTAAGAACCCTACACGTGAACAATACAGCACGCGCGTACTCATTTATGATGCTGCAAATAAATTAGTTTCGGCTACTGGAATTGTTCCTTCTGCCAGGCAATTGGCAGATACCACTGCTACACTAAATAATAAACTTAAGGTAGTAAAGCCAAACCTTTGGTCGGTAAACAGGCCGTATCTATACAAGGTGGTTACCCAGATATTTATAGGAGTAAATAAGGTTGACGAATACACCACACCTTTAGGCATCCGTTATTTTGAATTTGATGTTGATAAAGGCTTCGTGCTGAATGGTAAGTCAATAAAAATATTAGGCGTTTGCGATCACCACGATCTCGGTAGCCTGGGGGCTGCCATTAATACCCGTGCTTTGGAACGTCAGCTGCAAATTTTAAAAGCAATGGGCTGTAACGGCATCCGTACATCGCACAACCCACCTGCACCTGAGCTGCTTGATCTTTGCGATAAAATGGGCTTTATTGTGATGGACGAAGCTTTTGATATGTGGAAGATGCAAAAGACTAAATACGATTATCATCTTTATTGGGATGAATGGCACAAGCGCGACCTGCAGGATCAATTACTGCGCGACCGTAACCACCCATCAGTTTTTGTTTGGAGTATTGGCAACGAAATTGGAGAGCAGTACAGCAAAACAGATACTACCGGCAGGAACATTGCCCGTGAGCTGGCAGGAATAGTACGCAGCTTAGATACTACACGGCCAATTACTGCTGCTAATAATGAGCCGCAACCGCATAACAATATCATAGCCTCCGGCGCGCTTGATCTGATAGGTTATAATTACCACCATCAGGATTATGAATCTTTTCATAATCGTTACCCAGGCAAAAAATTTATAGCTACCGAAACTACCTCGGCACTACAAACAAGAGGGCATTATGATATGCCATCAGACAGTATACGACGCTGGCCAACAACCTGGGATACCAAAAACTTTAAAGGCAACCCCGATAATACAGTATCAGCTTATGATAACGTATCTGCACCATGGGGCTCAACACATGAGGAGACCTGGAAGGTGATGAAAAAATTTGATTTCCTGTCGGGGATGTATATCTGGACAGGTTTTGATTACTTAGGAGAACCAACCCCATATAGCTGGCCATCGCGCAGTTCATATTTTGGAATTATTGATCTGGCAGGCTTCCCTAAAGATGTTTACTACATGTACCAAAGCGAGTGGACAAATAAGTTTGTGCTGCACATTTTTCCGCATTGGAACTGGGAGCCCGGCAAAACCGTTGACCTATGGGCATATTATAACAATGCTGATGAAGTGGAACTATTCCTGAACGGAAAGTCAATGGGTATTAAAAAGAAAACCGGCGATGACTTGCACGTAATGTGGCACTTAAAATTTGAGCCTGGAACTATTAAAGCTGTATCCCGCAAAAATGGCAAAGTGGTTTTAACAAAAGAGATCCATACCGCAGGCGCTCCTGTTAAAATTGAGCTGATTGCCGATAGGAAAATAATTAATGCTTATGGAAAGGACCTGTCATTTATCACCGTAAGGATATTAGATAAAGCTGGCAACATTGCACCAAATGCAACTAACAGAATTAAATTTAATGTTACGGGGGGAAGCCTGGTTTCGGTAGATAATGGCAATCCGGTTAGTCACGATAGTTTTAAGGCAGATAATATAGAGGCTTTTCATGGCCTCGCACTCGCTATAGTAAAGGGCCGCGAAACAGCCGGGAACATTACTGTTAATGCTACAGCCGAGGGATTACAACCCGCTACAATTACATTAAAAGCTAAATGATAACGGCTCTATTTTAAATTTTACAGCCAATTCATTCAAATCGTTTGCAACGGCATCCACCAGTGGGATGCCGTTCTTTATTCTATCGGTTTCTGCTTCAAGCTCAGGTTCACCGGGAATAATCACTTTTTGGGCAGGATCAATAGTGGTTGATGATTTGAACCGGCTTATCCAATTATCCATATCAGCCTTAAACTCATCCGCAGGGCGAAAACCATCTACCCGCATAGCACCTACAAAGTGCCCTAAACCCTTTCCCGGCGGATTAACCGGTGGTTCAAGAAATGCTACAAAGGGGGGCACCCAGGGCCCATAATTTGCACCCGATAAAACACCGGAAAGTATGTCGACTGTTGCGCTTAACCCAAACCCTTTATGGCTGCCATGCTCGCGGTCGCTGCCTAATGGCAATAATGCCCCGCCACTTTTTAAAGCATGCGGATCGGTAGTGTAATTACCTTCTTTATCTTGTATCCAGCCTTCGGGCACTTGCTTGCCGCTGCGCTGGGCTATTTCCAGTTTACCATTTGCTGCCGCGGATGTAGCCATATCAACAATCACCGGCGGATACTTACCTGCCGGGAATGCATAACACATAGGGTTGGTGCCCAGCAAGCGTTCATTTGAAAAAGTAGGTGCAACAAGCGGACTCGCATTAGTCATAGCAAAGCCAATCATATCTTTCTCAACCGCCATTAGCGCGTGGTAACCAGCTATGCCAAAATGGTTGGAATTACGTACCGATACCCATCCCGAGCCATACTTTTTGGCCTTCTCTATAGCTATCTGCATAGCAAAGGGCGCAACTACCAAACCCAGCCCTGCATCACCATCAACTGTTGCCGTGGTAGCCGTTTCATAAACAATCTTAATATCAGGATTAGTATTGATGCGCTGCTTTTCCCAAAGCCGCACATAACCGCTTAAACGTGCCACGCCATGTGAATCAATACCCCGCAGGTCTGACTTTAGCAACACATCGGCAGCTAATACAGCATGGGCCTGACTGCAGCCCATAGCCATAAAAATATTTTGGGTAAAAATGCGCAGTGCGGGTTCAGATATCAGCATAGAGCAAATATAATAAGGATAGGTTACAAACCGACGCAATTAGAAGGTCTAAGCCGCAATCTGCAAGCAAAAAGGGATGCTAATTGCATCCCTTTTTGTTATTTCTTATTCTTTACTGCATCATTGGCTTGCTGTGCCATTTGCAAATGATGTTCTAATATTGGTACATGCTTACTTGCAAAAGCCTTCAATTCAGGGTCTTTCCCATCGGTAGCCTCTTTTTTAAACTCTTCTATATCCGTTTTATGGTCTTTAACCATATAATCAGTATAAGCCTTATCAAAATCCTCTCGTTTCATTTTTGAAAAATCATCATAATCTTTCTGAAACTTTTCGCCTAAAGTGGCGGGTAAAGAGATCTTTTTTGAAGCCGCCAAGGTTTTAAGCTCATTGTTTCCTTTAGTGTGGTCGGCCACCATCATATTAGCAAATTTCATCACCGCGGGAGAAATGGCTTTGTTTTGAGCCAGCTTGCCCAGTTCAACCTCCAACATTCCGCCATTAGCAGCTTCAACTGCATATTTGGCGTCGTCCTTCACTTCGGTTGAATCTTTTGCATCCAACTTTTTTTCATTAGTGTCTGTAGCAGCCTTAGTACTATCTTTTGGCTTATTATTGCTATTACATGATACCGCGGTTATCATTAAAGCAGCGATTAACAGGTTAAATACGTTTTTCATGGTTAAATTTTTAAGTTAACTTATTTAACCAATAATTATGCCATCCGTTACTTTATTTTTCCATTCACCAACGCAATTATCTCTTCCTCTAAAACAATAGTTTGCTTTTCTATTTCAGCCCCCCTGCTGATAACATCATCAACAAAAACCTTATCCTTATACCCTGAAGCGTTGATCTTTACATTCATAAAAGCACCCAACACGGCAGATCGTGCGCAAAGTGCCGCAACACCCGCATCAGTAACAGAATTAGGGTTCCCTGTCTCTACCATAGCTTTTATAAGCGTTAAACTTTCAAACGCAGTTTCCATCACTTTAAAAGGAATTTCAATGGCATAACGGGTAGCGTCCTGTATAGCTTTATCACGGGCAGCTTTTTCCTCATCACTTGATTTTGGCAGGCCGAATGCCTCCATTATCTTGTTAAAAGCCGAAGTATCCAGATCAACAAATTTCAGCAGTTCATTTTTGTAAGCCTGCCCCTGCTCTGCCCAGTTGCTGAACTCTTCCCAGCGGTTGTCCCAACCTTTTTTATGGGATGACAGGTTAGCCACCATTGTAGCCAGCGATGCCCCCAATACACCCACGTAGGCAGATATTGACCCGCCACCCGGCGCGGGGCTTTCACTCGCTGTTTCGTCAGCAAAAGCGGTTAATATCATGCCTGCTAATTTGCCCGCAGCCGCAGCCTCCAATAAATATTCAATGATACGCTCACGCGGATTAAACGGAGTCAATTCATCTAAACCCATTGATTTTATGGCGATCCTGATCAGCTCGCTATCGCTCACCCCTACTGATCGTTGCTGTTTCCGCAAGAAATATTTACCAGCATCCAGCATGGCTTTCAATGGTATCAATCCCACCAGTTCGCTTCCTGTTACGCGGATGCCGCGCTCGGCAGCTTTAATGCAAACCTCATCAAACGCCACATGAATAGGTGTAACCTCAATGTTGGTTAAGTTCATGGAGATTTGGGCGATGCCATACTCTTCAATATACCATCCAATAGCTTTTACACTTTTTAATGAGCCGGGGATAGACTTTGGTTTACCATTTTCATCCGTCACCACTTTGCCTGTTACCGGGTCACCTTCTCGCATTACCCGGCCTGCCTCGCGAACATCAAAAGCAATAGCGTTGGCCCTTCGGGTTGATGTGGTGTTCAGATTTACATTATATGCAATTAAAAAATCACGAGCGCCAATTACGGTTGCTCCACGCTTAACATCATTTTCTGCCGGACCAAAATCTGGCGTCCACTGCGGTAGTTTTATCTTTTTGAAAAAGCCTTCATACTCACCGGCTCTTATAACCGAGAGGTTGCTGCGGCTTTTGTCGGCCTGTGCATATTCATATAAATAAGCCGGGATGCGCAATTCCTCACCCACACGCTTAGCTAACTGTTTAGCATATTCAGCAGTTTCCTCCATTGTAATATTGGCTATTGGTATAAGCGGACAAACATCGGTTGCGCCCATTCTTGGGTGTTCGCCTTTGTGTTTGCTCATATCTATTAACTCACCTGCTTTTTTAATAGCCAAAAACGCGGCTTCAATTACCTTTTCAGGCTCGCCAACAAAAGTTACAACGGTGCGATTAGTTGCTTTGCCGGGGTCAACGTTTAAAAGTCTGACACCTTCAACCGTTTCAATTTCATCGGTAATCTGTTTAATTATAGCCAGGTTTACACCTTCACTAAAATTGGGAACACATTCTATTAGTTGGTTCATATTTCGATGTCATTGAGTCATTGAGTCATTAGGTCATTCCTAAGAAATCAACGCTATCTTAAAAATCATTTAAATCTGCGGTCCAAACTTTACTTGGTTTCATTTTTCCCTGATAGTATAATATTTCCCGGTAATCGGTACATGGGTAGGCCTGCATATCCGCAAGCATTCCTTGCGCTAATATACCACGGTTATTTATTTTTAAAGCCGTTGCCGCGCGATAAGTTAGTCCGGCGAAAACCTCAGCGGCACAAAGCTTTTCGGCAGCGCTCATTACAGCAGCCTGCATCAGCAGATCGCCCATTGGGGCCGAGCCGGGATTCCAGTCGGTGGCAATAGCAAGGCATGCCCCGGCATTAAGCAATTTTCGGGCAGGCGCATATGGCATGCCCAAACCTAACGATGCGCCCGGCAAAGTTACTGCAACAGTATTTGAATTAGCTAATAATCTTATTTCGCCTTCGCCGGATGCTTCCAAATGATCGGCAGATACTGCACCCGCCACTACAGCAACTACACTGCCAGCAGGAGTAAACTGGTCGGCATGAACAGTAATATCAAAATCCATTCGCTTGGCTTTATTAAGGTAAACCATAGCGTTATCTGCACTAAAAGCGCTTTCTTCAATAAAAATATCTATGCGGTTAGTTAGGTTTTCTTTTTTAATTAACGGCAGTAGTTCATTAACCACATAATCTAAATACTCCTGCTGCGACCCTTTAAAGTCCTTCGGTACCATATGCGCGGCCAGGCAGGTGGAAACCAAATGTGCTTTAGTTTGTGTTGAGGCTGCTTTAATGGCCCGCAACTGTTTTAATTCTTCTTCCAAACTCAATCCATAACCGCTTTTAACCTCTATCGTGGTAATGCCTTCGGATAAATGTCTGCTTGCCCGTTGCACAAGGAGTTGGGTTAATGTTGCTTCATCAGCGGCGCGTGTTTGGGTCACGGTATCCCAAATACCCCTTCCGGCTTTAGCTATTTCTAAATATGTTTTACCGGCAATGCGCAGAGCGTAATCTTTAGCCCGGTTACCGGCAAAGCAAATATGCGTATGGCAATCTATAAAGCCCGGCAGCAGCACATGCTCGCCCTCAATTTCTTCTACTTGTACCTGTGGATGGACTTTTCTTAATTCTTCAAAATCACCAACAGCTAATATCAATCCATCCTCTACCAGCACACCACCCTGCGGAACAATGTGTAACTGCTCATCCTTTAAGGCGCCTTTTAATGGCATGCCTGTTAATGGGATGATTTGTGTGAACGGACCTATTAGTTTTTTCATATTGTTGTTATTTAACTCACCCGGTCTTTGCTACGCTCGACCACCCTCTCTCCGCAAGCGGAAAGAGGGCTTAGTAATCTTCACCCTCTCTACTTTGTAGAGAGGGTCAACCAGCGTAGCGTAGTCGGGGTATTCTATGAATGCTTTGAATGACCCAATGACACAATGACCTAATGACCAACCTACCATACCTTCAATCCAAACCTATCTGCCCATTCACTTGCTTTGTCATATCCTGCATCAGTATGGCGGAAAATACCCATGGCAGGGTCGTTGTGCAATACCCGCTTAAGACAGGTTGCGGCGCGTTCTGTACCATCGGCTACTACTACCATACCGGCATGCTGCGAGTAACCCATACCTACACCACCGCCATGATGGAACGACACCCATGTAGCACCACCTGATGTATTAGCCATCAGGTTTAGCAATGGCCAGTCAGATACGGCATCTGAACCGTCTTTCATTGATTCGGTTTCTCTGTTTGGCGATGCTACCGATCCGCAATCCAAATGGTCGCGACCAATCACAATTGGCGCTTTTACTTTACCGCTTGCCACCAATTTGTTAAATATCAACCCTGCTTTTTCACGTTCGCCCATGCCCAGCCAGCAAATACGGGCAGGCAATCCTTGGAAAGCTACTTGCTTTTGAGCTTTCTCTAACCAGTTTATCAGCGGTTTATTTTCCGGGAAAGCTTCCATCAGTGCCCGGTCGGTTGTGTATATATCTTCCGGATCGCCGGATAAAGCAACCCATCTGAACGGCCCCTTCCCCTCGCAAAACAACGGACGGATAAAAGCGGGCGTAAAGCCGGGGAAATCGTAAGCGTTTTGTTCGCCGCCTTGTTTGGCAAACTCACGCAGGTTATTGCCATAATCAAAAGTAATGGCACCTTGTTTTTGCAATTGCAGCATAAAACCAACATGCCGCGCCATACTTTTTAATGAGAGGCGTTTATATTCTTCGGCATTCGCTTTGCGCAGATCGGCCGCTTGTTGTAATGTCAATCCGTTGGGGATATATCCATTCAAGGGGTCATGTGCCGAGGTTTGGTCGGTTACCATATCGGGTATAATGCCGTCAGCAATCAATCTCTCCAACATATCGCCCGCATCGCTTACCAAACCAACGGATAAAGTTTCGCCTTTATTTATGGCTTCTTTTACCCATACTATTGCTTCCTCATAAGAGTGTGTTAGCCTGTCGATATATTTACTGTCCAAACGTTTTTGGATACGTGTTACATCCACATCGGCACCTAAAAAAACAGCGCCTGCCATTGTAGCGGCCAATGGTTGTGCGCCACCCATACCGCCTAAGCCGGCGCTTACTATCAGTTTGCTCGTTAGGTTATTATTAAAATGCTGGCGTCCCGCTTCTATAAAGGTTTCATATGTACCTTGCAGAATGCCTTGTGTACCAATGTATATCCAGCTACCGGCAGTCATCTGCCCGTACATCATCAGTCCATCTGCCCTTAGCTTATTAAAATGTTCCCAGGTTGCCCATGCGGGTACAAGGTTACTATTGGCTATCAACACCCTCGGTGCCTGCGGGTGACTGCGGATAATACCCACCGGCTTACCCGACTGAACCAACAGCGAATGATCTTCATCCAGTTCCAACAACAATTCAATTATCTTCCTTAATGATTCCGGGTTACGTGCTGCCTGCCCTATACCGCCGTATACAACCAATTCGTCGGGATTTTCGGCAACCTGCCCATCAAGGTTGTTAAGCAGCATCCGCAACGGCGCTTCCGTCTGCCAGCTTTTAGCGTGCAGTTGGTTACCAACCGGTGCCTTGTACACCGGGTGACTGGCGTAAGTTTTAATAAATTCCGAATTCGTCATCATCGTTTAAGTTGATGTTATTTTTTTGAGCGGCTTCAGTTGCTACCGACTGAAACTTACCGCTTGTAATTAATTGATGCAATGCGTTAATATCCTCAGCAAAAACGCGATCCTCTTTTATAAAAGGCACATGCTGCCTAACCAACTCGTGGCAGGCTTCAATTACTGGAGTGCTTTGTAAGGGCCTCCTGAAATTCAGCGCTTGCGATGCATAAAGCAGTTCAATAGCCTGTATATATTCAATATTCTCTAACACCATATGTAGCTTGCGCCCGCTAATGGAGCCCATAGACACATGGTCTTCCTGCCCCAGTGAAGTGGGCACACTATCGGCACTTGCCGGGAAACACATAGTTTTATTTTCTGTTACCAAAGCGGCCGTAGTGTATTGCGGTATCATTAGCCCGGAGTTTAGCCCGGCATCATCTGTTAACAATTTAGGCAATCCGTAACGGCCCTCACTCATGAGGTAACAGCGGCGGTCGGCGATGTTGCCTAATTCGGCAGCAGCTACTGTGGCATAATCTAAAGGCAGTGCCAAAGGCTGCCCATGAAAGTTACCTCCGCTTATGGTATCATCGGCACTAAAAATTATAGGGTTATCCGTAACTGAGTTCAACTCTATCTCGGTAAGCTCTTTTAGGTGCAGCCAGGCGTTACGCGATGCGCCATGCACCTGCGGCATACAACGCAGGGAATATGGGTCCTGTACCCTGTCGCAATCAGCATGTGCGTTGCCTATAGCCGAGCCTTCCAGCAGAGTGGACAGGCGGCGCGCCACGTGCTTTGTTCCTTTGAAGGGGCGTATGGCATGCAGTCTTGCATCAAACGGCCGTGACGAGCCCATAAGTCCCTCCAACGACATAGCGCCAATAAGGTCGGCAACGTTTAATGCATTGTTTAATCGCTCTACCGCTTTTATGCCGAATGCCAGTATAAACTGCGTACCGTTAATAAGTGCAAGCCCTTCTTTAGGCCCTAATATTAACGGTTGTAAATTGCTCTCTTTTATGATTTTTCCTGCCGGATGCTTTTCATCGCTAATAAACACTTCGCCTAAACCAATTAATGGTAAAAACAAATGCGCAAGCGGCGCCAAATCGCCAGATGCGCCTACGGAGCCTTTTTCGGGAACTACCGGGATAATATTGTTATCAATATGCCAGATAATACGCTCTAATGTTTGTGGGGCAATGCCCGAATAACCTTGCGCCAAAGCATGTACCTTGGTTATCAGCATCAATTTGGCAATCTCCTGCGGGATTGGTTTACCCACGCCCACACTATGGCTCTTCAGTATATTGCTTTGCAGCAGGCTGGTGTCTTCCTCAGAAATATGTTTATCGCAAAGCGGACCAAAACCAGTATTAATACCATAGACCGGCTTTTGCGCATGTACTATTTTTCCTACCTCCTGCCATGATGCATTGATGCTGGCAGCGGCTACAGAGTTAATTATGCCTTTTACTTTGCCTGATGCTATGTCCAGGCAAATACCAATAGTGAGATGGTCAATACCATAATTAAAAGCGCTCATGAGGTATTGGGTTAAGTTTATCGCCCACTTTACCGGAAAGGTTGTAAGTGCGAAATTTATTCTCTAATGCGGATATAACAGGTAACAGCTCGGCTATTTTGTGGTCGCTTGCTTCCAGCTCTGCCATGGTACTACTAATAGCATCCCAAATGGGTAGTATTTGTTTTAACAACGCACGGCCCTTATCAGTGAATTGCACCAATTGCTTGCGGCCATCATCTACACTAACGGTGGTTTCAACCAGGTTACGATTCTTTAAATTAGTAATAAGCTGACTTGCCGCCGGATGTGACACCTCGGTTTGCTCACTTAGTTCCTTTATAGATAGTGAATCGTTTTTTGATAGCAGATAAAACACCGGGAACCAACTGGCATCAAAATCAATGCTTTCGTTTTGGTAAATACGGTTTATTTCGGCAAGGAAAGTTTCGCTCATCCTCCTTAAGCGACTGCCTAAAACCAGATGCCCTAATTTTTGATACAAATTCATTATGCAATTTATATAAGTGCTTATACAAATGCAAGTGTAGCAGAAAGTATTTATTAACAATAACTTCTGGGTTTCAAATGGTTCAAAATTGTTGATGCTTTCCATCAACCACGGCGCAATATTTGAAGCAATGTAGTTGTCACATTATGCCACCTAATTTGTCGTATCCACACCCGCTAAGTATTTCATATAATCTTCAATTTTGTTAATCAAAAAACTATCATCATGGAATATTCAACATTTAAGGTCTTAATTAACGCTCCACGTGAAAAGGTTTGGGATACCCTTTGGAGCGAAACCAATTATCCAAAATGGACAGCCGTTTTTTGCGAAGGCTCACATGCAGTAACCGACTGGAAAGAAGGCAGCAAGGCGTTGTTTCTGGATAACAAAAAACAGGGAATGGTAGCTACTATTGCTAAGAATGTCCCAAATGAATTTTTGTCTATAAGGGCGCTGGGCGAGATAAAAGATGGGGTTGAAGATTACGACAGCCCCGGTGCTAAGCAGATGGCCGGTTCGTTTGAGAACTATACGCTTACGGCCGAAGGCGATAAAACACTGCTTGTAGTTGAGCTTAGCGGCGAAGATATCCTCGAAGAGTTTAAGAATTTTATTTTAAACGTATGGCCAAAAGCAATGGATTCTATTAAGGCTATTGCGGAGGAGCGGGAGGAAGCTCTCTCATAAAAGGGGTTATTACATTACTATGTAATCGGGAGCGATAGCAATCCCGATAGAAAAATAGCCGACAAGCATATCAAAGATTTTTAAGGACGAGTTGGAAGCTCGTTGCCGCAAACTATTAGGTGCTATAGCAAGGGCGGGGAAACCTGATAAGTATCATTACTTTTTGATTATATAGTTATGTGTACTTTTAATATTTTTCATTTCTAATTGGCCTATTTTAGTTCCAGCTCCAATGGATATCGCTGGAGATTCTATAGCTTTCACGAAAGGCGTTATTTTCCAATCACCATCTAATCCGAACCCTTTAGCATTTAAATCTTTTTGTAACTGATAAAATTTAGCACTTAAAATTTTATTAAAAAAAGCTGAATCCTTTTTACTTTGAATAACTCTATCGGTTGCTATTGCTTCCTTATAAGAGGATACAGTGTCTTTTAAATCATATAAATTTTTAGAATTATTTGAAATTATTATTTGTGCTTCATTATCTCTTTGTAACTTCCAATAACCCAATAGGCAGATAATAATAGCTATGGCTATAAACCATTTACCACTTGTTGTATAGTATGTTTTGGTAGACGCAACCTTACCATTTATTTTCTTTTTGCCGTTTGGTAATTCAGCTTTGATTGCTGTGATTATAGGTATAGCACCGAATATTATAGTTAATATTAAAATCATATAAGTCAAATCTTGGTCTGTTATAGATTTGTCTATTGCTTCTACGATTTTCATACTTTGCTTTTTTATGCAAAATATGAAAATTAATCATTTGGCATAAATTAATATATCATTGCCTTTATAAAGGTGCATCACTGAGGTACGAAGCAATCCTCGTTAGAAAAGTTGGTTACAAGCATGTCGGGGATTGCTTCGTACCTCGCAATGACGCAGTCGGAGGTTTCGTCAACAAAAAAGGCTTCCAAATGGGAAGCCTTTTTCAATAATATCATATTGGCAATTTATCAACCACCTAATGCTGCTGCACCGCTTACAATTTCGGTAAGCTCGGTAGTGATGGCTGCCTGGCGGGCCTGGTTGTATGAAAGTTTAAGAGCTTTCAACAGGTCTCCTGCGTTTTCAGTTGCCTTATCCATTGCGGTCATACGTGCACCATGTTCAGATGCGTTTGAATCTAATACTGCACGGTATAACTGTATTTTAATATTCTTAGGAATCAGTTGTTCTACAATTTCTTCCTGTGATGGCTCTAATATGTAGTTAACCTGTGTTTCAGTAACAGCTTCCTTTTTTAACTCTTCCTTAGGTTTAGCTTCTGGCAAAGGAACCGGCAACAATTGCTCGGCTACTTGATACTGTATGGCCGCATTGCGGAAATGGTTATACACCAGTTCAACACGGTCATAATCGCCATTAATAAAACCCTTCATGATAGATTCAGTGATTTTTGAAGCGTTTACGAAGTTCAGGTCATGGTACAAATCATTATTGTTGCCAATAACGTTGTACTTACGGCGT
The DNA here is from genome assembly GCA_028288285.1 of Mucilaginibacter sp. Lineage (GTDB taxonomy): Bacteria > Bacteroidota > Bacteroidia > Sphingobacteriales > Sphingobacteriaceae > Mucilaginibacter. The sequence goes on along the minus strand of JAQBNZ010000128.1, from coordinate 331 downwards.
TCAAAAAACTCCTGGCTTTTTTTACCGATAGCAACTATAGATACATTGCCCGCCCTTAACTGCTCACTGTATTTCTCAGCTATGAGGTTATTGGCTGTTTTAATAACATTGGCATTAAAAGCACCTGCCAAACCACGATTTGATGATACAACAACTACTAATACTCGTACCGGCTCGCGCTGCTGCAGGTATGGCGATGCACCATCCTCCAAACTTGCCGATAGGTTAGCCAACAGATCTTTCAACTTGTTAGCATAAGGGCGTAATTGTACAATAGCATTGGTAGCTCTTTTCAACTTAGCCGCCGAAACCATTTTCATGGCCTTGGTGA
>JAQBNZ010000015.1 GCA_028288285.1 Mucilaginibacter sp. | reverse complement strand
CACGCCATTGATGTACCAGCTTGCGTGCCTCCGGTCCGGTTATCCAATGCTGCCTGCCATCTGCCGGTGCAAAAAAGCCATCAGCAGTTTGTGCCCACTTAAGTATAATGTATGGCCGTTGCTTTTGTACACGAGTAAAAAAGCGACGATTAAGCCATTGACACTCCTTTTCCAAAACACCAACGGTTACCGTTACCCCGGCAGCTATCAGCTTTTCAATCCCTTTACCATCCACCTGCGGGAATGGATCGCGACAGCCAACTACTACCTGCGGTATCTGGTGTTTAATTATCAGATCGGCACAGGGTGGTGTTTTACCATAGTGCGCACAAGGCTCTAAAGAAACGTAGATGGTAGAATCTTTCAGCAGATGGGCATAATTATCAAATCTGTTAATCACCATGTTAACTGCATTTACCTCGGCATGTGCTTCACCATATTTTTGGTGATAACCCTCGCCTATTATTTTACCGTCATAAACAATTACAGCACCAACCATAGGGTTAGGACTAACCGAGCCTGCTCCTAAAGCAGCCAGTTCAAGGCAGCGCTGCATATATATTTCATGTAATACCATTGTGCAAAAGTAGGTTTTATGTTACTTTGTTGCATGAAAACTATTAAGGATGTATTTCTATCCTTTCAAAACGCCCTCGAAACGCTTTATGACGCCCAGGAAACCGGCTCTATTAGCTTAATGGTGCTTGAAGAATTAACGGGCATGAGCCGCGCAAGGATCAAGGCTTTCCCCGAAGATGATGTACCTGCCGATGCTATTGAAAAGCTTATCGCTATATTAGAAGAACTTAAAACAGGCAAGCCAGTACAATACATTTTAGGCACAACAGAATTTTACGGATTAAACTTTTTAGTAAACCCGGCAGTGCTTATACCACGGCCAGAAACGGAGGAATTGGTGGAATGGGTGTTTCGCTCAATTAGCAGCAGGCAGTTAGCAGTGGGCAGTGAACAGTCAGCATTGCGAATACTGGATATTGGCACAGGCAGCGGATGTATTGCTATTAGTTTGAAAAAGAATTTACCTGGTGCAAAGGTTACGGCTATTGATATTTCAACCGAGGCTTTACAAACGGCTAAACAAAATGCTGTGATTAATGAAGTTGAGGTGGAGTTTATTGAAACCGACATACTGCAAAGTCAAAAGTTAAAAGTTGAAGGTCAAAAGAAATTCGACATTATTATTTCCAATCCACCCTATGTTACTTTGGAAGATAAGCTGCAAATGCACCAGAACGTAACGGGTTTCGAGCCGCATACCGCACTGTTTGTACCCGAGCACGATCCTTTAATTTTCTATAAAGCCATTGCCGGTTTTGCCGCCGAACAACTTGAAGACGATGGTTTACTATTCTTTGAGATAAACGAAAATTATGGTAAAGAAACAGTTGAACTATTGATAGATAAAGAATTTACTAACATTGAGTTAAGACAGGACATGAGTGGTAGAGATAGGATGATAAAGACGACATGGGAAGGATAATAAAAGCCATGTCCTTGCGAGAAGCGCAGCGACGTGGCAATCTCGTAGGACGTACGGCAAACATGCATTGGCGACGAGATTGCCGCGGCTTTCCCTGCACTACCTCTGCTTAAGCCTCGCAACGACATGGTTGTTTTACCTGAGGTTATCAATCTCAATTTCTTGGGTGAAATTCAATAATCGTGCTCTTTAAATATTCTCTGTCCAGGTGGGTATAAATTTCGGTAGTGGTAATACTTTCGTGGCCCAGCATTTCCTGCACTGCACGAAGGTCGGCACCACCTTCAACCAAATGCGTAGCAAACGAATGGCGCAAGGTATGCGGACTGATATTCTTTTTTAACCCTGTTAACTCGGCCAATTGCTTTATCAGCAAAAACACATATACTCTGCTTAACCGGCTGCCCCGGCGATTTAGGAACACTAAATCTTCTTCGCCTTTTTTAATGGGAGTGTGCACGCGTACCAGGTCAATCCAAATAGTTAATGCCTTAATTGCTTCGCCGCCTATGGGTATCAGGCGTTCTTTACTACCCTTACCCGTTACTTTTATAAATTCGATGTTCAGGTAAAGGTTTGATAACTTTAACTCTGTCAATTCAGACACCCGCAGGCCGCATCCATACATAACCTCCAGCATGGCCTTATTGCGGGCACCTTCGGGCTTAGATACATCAATAGCGGCTATCATTTTGTTGATCTCATCGATGCTTAGCGTATCTGGCAGCTTACGGGTTATCTTAGGAGTCTCCAGCAATTCCGATGGATCGCTGGCTATCAAATCCTCCATCAGCAGGTATTTGTAAAAGGCTTTAATACCCGATATAATGCGCGATTGTGATGACGGAATCATGCCCAACTCATTCACCCATTTGATAAAATCACGCAAATCTATTAAAGAAAATTCTGTAGGCGATTTTTTATTTATTTGTAAATCAGCGTATTGATATAACTTATTTAAATCTTTACTATAAGCATCGATAGAATTTGCAGCCAACGAGCGTTCAAGTTTCAAATAGGTTTTAAATCCTTTTATTGCTGCGGCCCAGTTCAATTGATTTTAGTTTTAATGTTTTATAGTTAAGTTTGAACAAATGAATATACAAATTATAAACGGGCCAAATTTAAACCTGCTTGGCGTACGCGAGAAATCTATATATGGCAGTGCTGACTTTG
>JAQBNZ010000101.1 GCA_028288285.1 Mucilaginibacter sp. | reverse complement strand
TTATCGGGGATTTGCTAATGTTTAAGTACCCAGCGCCGGAGTCGAACCGGCACGGTTTCCCACAGGTGTTTGAGACCAGCGCGTCTACCAATTCCGCCAGCTGGGCATATTCAGCGTAAGCATATTTGCTTACAAACGGGCTGCAAATGTATCTAAACTCTCTTTAATTCGCAAAAGATATTTTTGTCTGTAGTAAATATTTGCAATATCATTTAGCCGGTCTTCTTTTGCGGTGTCATCCAGTTTAGTATAATTATGCGTTAGCTTGCTTAATTCTTCATTTATATCACCCTCAATGGCAAGTACTTCTGCGGTAACATCAGCCAACTGCTCTTTATTTTCAATTTCCATTAAGCGCTCATTAATGTCCATCATCTCCATTAAAAAATCTGCCGGAAGCTGTGGTTTTGCGCCTTCATTTACCAGATTATGCGTCCTCAAAATGTATTCCATCACCTTATTTGGATCAGAAAGAGTCTGGTATGCTTTATTATTTAGGGTTGATAGTTCTAAAATCTCTTGCTGCTTTACCTCGTCTTCATTGGCAAAAAAGTCGGGGTGATATTGTTTACTCAATGCGTAAAACTGCTTTTTAAGCTTGGCAGCATCGGGGCTGAAAGTTTCGGTAATTCCGTAAAAATCAAAATAATTCATCGGTCAAAATTACTATTTATATTGATGCAGGTGCAACAGCAATTAATATTCAATCGCCTAACAAAAAATATTTATACTTGTTGACGTTTATCGAATTACTTATTAGATATGAATTTTACTATCAATAAAAACGCCCGGATTCTTATAATAGGAGATATAATGCTTGACCATTATATCTACGGTAACTGTAACAGGATATCGCCTGAAGCACCCGTGCCTGTTGTTGAAATTACCCGTGAAAGTTATACATTGGGTGGTGCAGGTAATGTGCTTGAAAACCTTAATGCGCTTGAGTGCCATGCGGGTATAATAGCTGTTGTTGGCCAAGATGACCACGCTGCAATAATTGCCGATAAACTGATTGAATGCGGGTCAAATAGTGGCGGATTAATAAAAGACCCGTCACGCTGTACAACTGTAAAAACCCGGGTACTATCATCTAACCACCAAATGATAAGGCTTGACAGGGAGGTAACAGAACCTGTTAGTGAAAAGGTGATAAATGAATGCTCAGAACTGATTAACCAGCACATTGATCACTGCAATGTGGTACTGCTATCTGATTATAATAAGGGCTTATTAACAACTGATTTGCTTGGAGAAGTTGTTGCTTTATGCAATGCCGCAGGCATAAAAACAATTGTGGATCCCAAAGGGCTTGATTTTTCAAAATACCAGGGAGTAAGCATTATAAAACCTAACAAAAAAGAAGCCTCATTAGCCACAGGTATAGCTATTAATGATAACGAAAGCCTGGAGCTTGCCTGTATAAAAATAAAAGAAATCACAGGTTGCCAGGCTGTAGTTGTTACCATGTCTGAAGATGGGATAGCTATTTACGAAAATAACGAGCTAAGCATCATTCCTACAAAAGCTATGGGTGTGGTTGATGTTACCGGTGCAGGCGATACAGTAATAGCATCGATAGCTATTGCCCTTGCGTCAGGTTATTCCTTAAAAGAAGCCTGTGATTTTGCTAACCATGCCGCCGCTATTGTAGTGAGCAAAGTAGGCAGCGCTACTGCTACCTTGCAGGAGATTAATGAGATGTTCCAGTAATAAATTTGAGTTATGCCTGTATTTTATGATCAGTTAAACAGGACTGTTACTTTAGCATCCATACCCAAAAGGATAATCTCCGTAGTACCTTCACAAACTGAGCTGCTTTTTTACCTCGGGCTTGATGCTGAAATTGTTGGTATAACTAAATTTTGTATTCATCCACAAGAAAAAGTTAAGCAGGTTACCAAAATAGGCGGTACTAAGCAGTTAAACATGCAGCTGATACATGACCTGCAGCCCGATCTGATTATTGCCAATAAGGAAGAGAATGAGCAAAGCCAGATAGAGGAGTTAATTACACATTACCCGGTTTGGATAAGTGATATCAATGATCTTTCAACCGCGGTAGATATGATTAAACGAGTAGGTGAGGTAGCAGGGAAGAAGACCGAAGCGAATGAATTAAGCAATAATATTCTTCAGCAATTCAATTTACTTAAACCATCTAATAAAAACCTGCGGATAGCCTACCTTATATGGCGCAAACCCTATATGGCCGCAGGTACAGATACATTTATAAACGCAATGCTGCAATTATGTGGATTTACCAATGCTTTTAATAAAGACAGGTATCCCGAAGTAACACCCGATGATTTAACTACCGCCAAGCCTGATGTGGTGTTTCTTTCATCAGAGCCATACCCATTTGCTCAAAAACACATTGTTGAATTTGAAAAATTGCTGCCGAATACTAAAATTATATTGGTTGATGGCGAAATGTTTTCCTGGTATGGCAGCAGATTATTGCATGCGCCGGCGTATTTTAATGGCCTTATTAGCGCTATATAATAAAATAATAGCTAAGTAATGAGGCAGATAACTAAAAACTTAAAATTCGATTTTTAAATTTGGCTTTTTACGCTATCTTTGCCCTCTCTAAAAACCAAGCGCGGAAGTGGCGTAATTGGTAGCCGCACCAGACTTAGGATCTGGCGCCGCGAGGCGTGGGGGTTCGAGTCCCTTCTTCCGCACAGTAGTTTAAAACCCAGTCAATTCGACTGGGTTTTTTGTTTTAAATATTTGTTGGGCACGGCTTCGGTTATTAAGTCCTCTTATAATGCTTTAACGGTACAGAATTACTTTAGTTTGTGGTGTTAGATCGTTTATTGTGTCGTTGTTAATTAACTTTATAGCGATTAAGAAGCAGTCCTTTAAAGAAAAAAATAATTGTGAAGTGTTATGCAATGCAATTAAGAAAATATGTGTCTGTTTAAATAAATATCTAAAACACTTCATGAAGTACTATTTATTCAACTTTAACCCAAATAATTCTATGAAATCTTTTTTCTGTTCTATTGTCTTCCTATTAATTTCTTTTTGTGTCAATGCGCAAGAAACCAGCCCCTTTACCACGGGATTTGAGGAGACAATTCCTTCAAAGATATTGAGCCAGCAACGTAAAATTTGGATACATATTCCTAACAGCAATGGAGGGAATAAGATTAAGGACAGAGGACATTATCCTGTAGTATATGTGCTGGATGGCAGTGAAAATTTCAACACCGTTGTAAGTATCACGGA
>JAQBNZ010000091.1 GCA_028288285.1 Mucilaginibacter sp. | reverse complement strand
GGGCTCATTAGGGTACAAAGCTTCGCGGCGCAGGCGCCAGGTAAGTTCGGGGCGGATTTGTTCGATGGAGATCATTTAGGGGATGAAGTGGTTTAAATTCCCTCCCTTGGGAGGGTAGGGAGGGGTTTCGCAAACTATGTTAAATCAATTATTCAAAACTTCTAACGAAAACTTTTGGGAAGCTTAACTGAATTATCTTTCTTAATAATATTGATAATAACGCTTTCAATGCCACGGATAACATTGATCATATCGTATTTTACATCCGCTTCACTAAATCTTATAACAGTAATTCCAAAGCTTTCTAACTTTTGCTGCCTTGTCGCGTCCTTATCAAATGCTTCTTCGTGATTGTGCGACATACCATCTATTTCAATAGCCAACATTAAATCTTTACAATAAAAATCAACTATGTAATTATCTATGCAACGTTGCCTGTCAAAATCTAAGCTCCACAATTTATCTTCTTTTAATTCATTCCATAATAGTACTTCGCCAAATGTCATTTCTTTTCTAAGCTTTCGGGCTAATGGCTTTAAGTTTGGATTATATGGGATGATTTTATGCATAGGTTATTAGTTTATTATGTTGCTTTATTAACCCCTCCCTGCCCTCCCAGGGGAGGGAACTTAACCGTTTTATAACCAAGGCTAAGAGTAAAGGTTTGTGCGATTCCTTCCCTGGGGAAGGAGGAGGTAGGGGTTTAGGCTATGTTTTTTAAGCAGCTTCAATAATCCCTCTCTGCCCCCCAAGGGAGGGAACCAAATAGTTTAAATTTACTACAACGGAATGTTCCCATGCTTTTTCTTAGGGTTATTTACCACCTTGTTTTCCAGCATTTTAAAGGCGTGTATTAATTTAATGCGGGTTTCTGCCGGGGCAATTACTTCATCAATAAAGCCGCGTTCGGCAGCGCGATAGGGGTTGGCAAATATGGTGGCATATTGCTGTTCCTTTTCGCGCCATTTTGCTTCAGGGTCTTCGGCAGTAACTATTTCGCGTTTAAAAATAATTTCGGCAGCACCTTTAGCACCCATTACGGCAATCTCAGCACTTGGCCAGGCGTAGTTCATATCCGCACCAATGTGTTTGGAGTTCATTACATCATAAGCACCACCATAAGCCTTACGGGTAATAACCGTAATACGCGGAACGGTAGCTTCGCAGAAAGCGTAAAGTAGTTTTGCGCCGTTGGTGATAATGGCGTTCCACTCCTGATCGGTACCCGGCAAAAAGCCCGGTACATCTTCAAAAACTAGCAGAGGTATATTAAAGCTATCGCAAAAACGTACAAAACGAGCACCTTTGGTTGATGAGTTAATATCTAAAACCCCCGCTAAAAACGCAGGCTGATTAGCCACTATACCAATACTGCGACCGGCCAGGCGGGCAAAGCCTACAACAATATTCTCGGCAAAATCTTTATGAACTTCCAGAAATGAGCCGCTGTCTATCACATGCTCAATTACTTCACGTATGTCATAAGGCTGTGCAATATTCTCAGGTAATATATCTGTTAATGCTGGCCGTTCCTCATTTTTTACCTCATAAGGCAGGGCAGGGGCGCGGTCCTCGCAATTTTGAGGCATATAGCTCAGCAGTTTTTTTACATGCTGTATAGCTTCTATCTCATTAGCACAGGCAAAGTGTGTTACTCCCGATTTGGTTGCATGCGTGTTTGCTCCACCCAATTCTTCTGATGTTACTACCTCATGCGTAACTGTTTTTACTACGTTAGGGCCGGTCACAAACATGTAGCTGGTATGTTCTACCATTAAAATAAAATCAGTAATAGCTGGCGAGTAAACCGCACCACCGGCGCAGGGGCCCATTATAGCTGATATTTGCGGCACTACGCCACTTGCCATGGTATTACGATAAAATATATCAGCGTAGCCTCCTAAAGAAACCACGCCTTCTTGTATACGTGCGCCCCCAGAGTCGTTTAACCCCACAACAGGAGCGCCGTTCTTCATGGCCAGATCCATTATCTTACATATCTTTTCGGCATGGGTTTCAGATAGTGATCCGCCAAAAACGGTAAAGTCTTGCGAGAATACATAAACCAACCGGCCGTTAACTGTTCCGTAGCCGGTAACCACACCATCGCCGGGATACTTTTCCTTTTCCATACCAAAATCTGTAGAGCGGTGTGATACCAGCATACCTATCTCCTGGAACGAACCATCATCCAATAAAAAGTGTAAACGCTCACGGGCAGTAAGTTTTCCTTTTTTATGCTGACTTTCTATACGTGCCTGGCCGCCACCTTCAAGCGCCTGCTCGCGTTTTTTTTGTAATATCTGTAACTTTTTATTCACAAGTTGATATGATTGGTAATTGCTAAAAATAGTAATTATATTGTAAGATTGCGTTTAAACGCCCTTTGCTTGTATTGCTTGCACAAAATTTTTCTATATTTGTGATGCATGAAAGCAAGGAGTTTCAAAATTTCTGTCACCATATTATTTATGAGCATCTTTTTAATAAAGATGGTTATATCTATTGCACCGGTGTTTTTATGTATGGATAACAAAACCGTTAAAGCGGTTATCATGCAGCTTGAGCATGAGTCTAAAACAGAAAAAGATGATCTTGAAAAGAGTACTTTTAAGGATAAAAAATCTTTTGACGAGAACATCAATCATATAATTGCCTACACGGCTTATATTACTGAAACCAATGTTCTTCATAATTTAGAAAACTCGCTGTATAAACAGGTGTATCATCCTGTTGTTCCTACCCCTCCTCCCAACGCATAATTTATTTGTGCCTGGTTTTCTGAACCGGGCCGGTTAGCTTATTTGTACATTTTTTTAATGTACAGTTAGCACCACTATGTGCTGTTTACATCTTAATGGAAAAGATGTTAATGCCCCTGTATATCAACAACTTCATTTTTTCTAAATAATAAATTATGCAAATTAAGCAAGGAGGAATGTCTGCGGACAGTCTGAACCTAAAAAAGTATTTTCTAGCTAAAAATTTAAAAAAGGATCTGCCTGCCGGATTGGTAGTATTCCTGGTAGCGTTGCCATTGTGTTTGGGTATAGCCCTGGCATCAGGTGCCCCATTATTTTCGGGTATATTATCAGGTATAATTGGCGGTATTGTAATAGGAAGCCTCAGCGGATCACAGCTAAGTGTTGCGGGGCCTGCAGCTGGCCTTACCGTAATTGTGCTTAACGCTATTACAAGCCTCGGCTCGTTTGAGGTGTTTTTGTTAAGCCTTGTTATAGCAGGTGCTTTACAAATAATATTAGGATTGGTAAAGGCAGGTACAATTGCCAACTACTTTCCGTCGGCAGTAATTGAAGGTATGCTGGCCGCTATAGGTATTATTCTTATAATGAAACAGTTTCCGCATGCGGTAGGCTATGATTCTGATTTTGAAGGGAATGAAGGCTTTAAAACAGATACCGGTAATACTTTTTCGGGCATATTAAATGCATTAAGTAAGATTAATTATGGCGCCGTAATTATTAGCCTTGTTTCGCTTGCGCTAATGATATATTGGCCCAAAATTAAAAAGCTTGCTGTTATACCCGCCCCGTTAATGGTAGTGGTTATTGGTGTAGTGTTAGGTTACCTTTTCACAGGAACCGAGCTTGCCCTGCTAGATAAACAGTTTGTACAAATACCATTAGTAAACAACACAAAGGAATTTTTTGGCCTATTTAAATCTCCCGATTTTAATGCTATAAGTAATAAGGCGGTTTGGATAACAGCATTTACCATTGCTGTTGTAGCCAGCCTTGAAACCCTTTTAAGTCTTGAAGCTGTAGATAAAATAGACCCAATTAAAAGAATATCGCCTACGAACCGCGAACTTGTTGCTCAGGGGGCTGGCAATTTAGTGAGCGGTTTACTGGGCGGTTTACCAATGACGGCCGTTATCGTAAGGTCATCAGCCAATGTAAATGCCGGTGGGCGCACAAAAATGAGTGCCATTTTTCACGGTTTTTTATTGCTGATATGCCTGCTTGCCATACCATCATTGTTAAACAAAATACCATTATCATGCCTGGCGGCTATATTGTTAATAGTAGGTTATAAACTAGCTAAAGTATCGTTATTTAAACACATGTGGCATAAGGGGCTTGATCAGTTTATCCCCTTTGTAATAACAATTATTGCAGTGGTACTTACTGATTTGCTTATAGGTGTGGGTATTGGTATGCTGGTAGGGGTGTTTTACATATTACGCACCAATTTACGTAACCCTTACTTTTACACCATAGCGCCAAATGGCGAAAAGAATACCATCCGCATTAAGCTTGCCGAAGAGGTTTCTTTTTTAAATAAAGCTGCCATACAAATTACATTAACCAGCCTGCCAAAAGGCAGCGACGTAATTATTGATGGTTCACACTCCCGCTATATTGATCCTGATGTGTTGGAAATAATTCAAAACTATAAGCATAATGCTTATACCAAAGGCATTATTGTACAACTGCAGGATATTAAAGAGCGGTACGATATACCGCCATTAAAAGAATTAATTTACAAACCTTAATTTAAAAATTACCATGTCTATCAACGGAAATAAAAAAAATGGATCAACCCCGGCAATAGATGCCGGCAATATAAAACTGGCTCAAAAACAAAGCTATGATGCCTTGATACAAGGTAACAGCAATTGGGTAGCCGCAAGGGTAAATGAAGACCCCGAATACTTCACCAAACTGGCAAAGGGCCAAAGCCCTGAGGTATTATGGATAGGCTGCTCTGATAGCCGGGTGCCTGCAAATGAAGTAACAGGTACCAAGCCTGGCGAAGTATTTGTGCACCGTAACATTGCCAACGTTTGTGTACACTCTGATATGAACATGCTTAGCGTATTAGATTATGCAGTGAACGTGCTTAAAGTAAAACACATTATTGTAGCCGGCCATTATGGTTGCGGTGGTGTGGCTGCTGCATTAAGTAACAAGCAATTCGGGCTTATTGATAACTGGCTGCGTCACATAAAAGATGTATACCGCCTGCACAGTAATGAGTTAGACCGTATCACTGACGAAACCCAAAAGATAAATCGCCTGGTTGAACTGAATGTAGTTGAGCAGGTATATAACCTTTGCAAAACATCTATAGTACAAAACGCATGGATGGAACGCGCCGACCTGCAAGTGCACGGTTGGATAGTGAACCTGGGCACTGGTCTTATTAAAGACCTTGGCGTTACAAGCAGCACCCCGAATAATCTGGGCTATGTTTATGAGTTAGATAGTGTTGAAGCAATAGCAGAACATTAATTACCCCTGTATCTACTTATAGTTTAGTTTTGATTGTTTAATTTCCCCCGGCTGTATTTATACAGTCGGGGCTTTTTATTAAAAACAGTATTTATTTGCTATGTTTAAAAGCAAATGTTATTGCATTTATACCTCAATGTTAAGACAATCTAAAGAGCACCGTACACTCCAGGGTAATTTAATGCTTGCTTCATCCACGGCATTGGTATCTGGTATTACAAATATTGCGGGGCTGGTGGCTTTTTTAGCGTTCTCATCAAATATTACAGGACATGTGGCAAACCTTGCCAGACACATGGTAGAGCAAAATTTTGGTGAGATTATTGTTTTTGCTATTTGGCTTGCCATGTTCTTTATCGGTGCGTTTTTGTCTACTTACATTGTGCGGTCTGTTGAGGGTAAAAGTTATTACCGGGCACATGCTACTCCAATAGTCATTGAGATTTTTATTCTGCTTTTTGTTGCTGTTTATGGCCATAACTTTTACCGCGAAACTCAGGTAGAACGTGAAATAGTGATAGGTGCTATATTGTTTTCTATGGGGATGCAAAACAGCCTGGTTTCAACCATATCAGGAGGGTTGATCAAATCATCGCACTTAACCGGTTTATTTACCGATTTGGGCGGCGACATAGCCGACTGGATACATACCAGACCACGTGCAACGGATACTATCAAACATAAGGTATACATTCGCCTTACAGTACTTGGTTTTTACTTTTTTGGCTGTTTGGCGGGCGGCTACTTATTTAATCTGTATAATTTTGCTATATTTTATTTTATACCCGCAATACTTTTAACAATTTTGTACTATGATCTGTCGCCGCTGGCTTTACATAAGCTAACGCGATTTTTTTCAGGAAAAATAACTAAATAACAATACATTACAATTAATAACAAATAGTCCTATGTGTGCAACAACGCTAATACATGACACCAGCCATATAACTTATGAAAGTTTGCTTGATGGCAACAAGCAGTTTGTTGAGGAAACCCTAAAAGAGGATCCGCATTATTTTGAAACACTGGCCAACGGGCAAAAGCCTCCTGTTTTATGGATAGGTTGTGCAGATAGCCGTGTACCGGCCAACCAGATAACAAATACTAACCCGGGCGAAATATTTGTGCACCGTAATATTGCCAATATGGTGATACATACTGATATGAGTATGTTAAGTGTACTGGATTATGCCGTAAATGTATTGCAGGTAAAGCATGTAATAGTGGTAGGCCATTACGGCTGCGGCGGTGTGCTGGCTTCCATAAGCAACAAGCAATTCGGCTTAATTGATAACTGGCTACGTAATATTAAAGATATTTACCGCATGCACGCCGAAGAACTGGACAAAATAACAGACGAAAAAGCCAAAGGCGACCGCCTGGTTGAACTAAACGTGATAGAAAACGCGAGCAACCTTTGCAAAACCTCTATAGTACAAAACGCCTGGCAAAACGGGCAGGAGCTAAAAGTACATGGCTGGGTTTATGATGTAGGTACAGGCATTATTACAGATATGAAAGTAAGCACCGATAATAACTCTAAAATGGATGAGGTATTTAGGTTTAGTCCTCTTAACCCTGTGAACACAAGTAATTAATTGTCATACTGAGGAAAGGAGGATCTATTGCCGATTAGATTCTTCGCTATACTGAGAATGACAAATATGTTTTAAGAATATATTACAAAAGAAGCCCAACTTTAGAAAAGTTGGGCTTCTTTATGCCTTTCAAAAATACCCCTTTCAGGAGACATAAATTGTCTTATTGTTCTTTTTGCAAGAACGGGTATCTGTAATCTTTAGGCGGATCAAAGGTTTCTTTGATGGTTCTTGGCGATACCCAACGCAGTAGGTTTATCATTGAACCGGCTTTATCGTTAGTACCTGACCCACGCGCGCCGCCAAATGGCTGCTGACCTACAACCGCTCCGGTTGGCTTATCGTTCACATAAAAGTTTCCGGCAGCATTGCGCAGGCGGTGAGTAGCCTCGGCAATTGCATAACGGTCTTGTGATATAATAGCTCCTGTTAACGCGTAGATAGATGTTTTATCAACAATGTTCAGTATCTCATCCCATTGGTTATCCTCGTAAACATAAACGGTAAGTACCGGGCCAAAAAGCTCGTTACACATGGTTACATAATAAGGGTCATCTACTTTTAAAACGGTAGGCTCAATAAACCATCCTTTTGATTTATCGTAATTGCCACCGGCTATCAGTTCAACACTGTCATCGGCTTTGGCATCATCAATATACTTAGCCAGTTTATCAAACGATACCTCGCTGATAACGGCATTAATAAAGTTCTCAAAATCTTCAACCGGGCCCATTTTAAAAGTGGCCATTTCGCGCTGAACATGCTCTTTTACAGCAGGCCATAACGAAGCCGGGATGTAAGCCCTTGAAGCGGCAGAACATTTTTGTCCCTGGTATTCAAATGCACCGCGAAGCAGGGCAACACTAACCACATCTGCATTGGCGCTTGGGTGAGCAAGCACAAAGTCTTTACCACCGGTTTCGCCTACAATACGTGGGTAGGTTTTGTATTTATGTATGTTGGTACCAATGGTTTTCCAGATGTTTTGGAACACAGCGGTTGAACCTGTAAAGTGGATGCCTGCAAAGTCAGGATGGTTAAATACTTCGTCGCCCACCACAGGGCCGTCGGCATATATCAGGTTGATAACACCATCCGGAACGCCGGCTTCTTTAAATACTTGCATTATCACATTAGCAGCATAAATTTGCGTGTCTGCCGGTTTCCAAACCACAACGTTACCCATCATAGCGGCAGACGATGGCAGGTTACCCGCTATAGCCGTAAAATTAAATGGCGTAAGCGCGAACACGAAACCTTCCAACGGGCGCTGCTCCACACGATTCCAAATGCCCTTGCCTGATACAGGCGGCTGCTGCTGGTAAATTTCGGTCATGTAATGCACATTAAAGCGCAAAAAGTCTATGAATTCGCAAGCTGCATCAATCTCGGCCTGGTAAGCATTTTTGCTTTGACCCAGCATAGTGGCTGCGTTTATTTTAGCACGATAAGGGCCGGCTAACAATTCGGCTGCTTTTAAAAATATGGCTGCACGCTGCTCCCAGGGTAGGTTTTCCCAGTCGGCCTTTGCGGCAAGGGCGGCATTAATGGCGGCGGTTACATGGGTTTTATTGCCCCAGTGGTAAGTAGCCAGTAAATGCTGATGATCATGCGGCGGACGCAACTCCTGCAGGGTGCCTGTACGCACCTCTTTGCCGCCAATGTACATAGGTATATCTATTTGCTGGGCGCGACCTTCTTGTAAGGCGGCTTTAAGCGCTGCACGCTCTAAACTGCGTGGGCCGTAGTTTAAAACCGGCTCGTTAACAGGCTCAGGAACATTAAAAAATCCTTTTAACATAGGTGTATAATTTAGAGGTTCAAAGATACGGGTTTTGGCGTGGATGTGGGAATGGATAGGTGGAATTTACTTTAGGCTGATGGGGAAGATACTTTCGCCGTTATTGTGTTCGCCGTTGTTGGTGTTGTCACCAACAACTAATACGCGTTTGAAATATGCTAAACAAGCACGATATTAGCTAACATGGCTAATTAACTTTGACTATCATCCTCAATTTTTCGCCGTTGTTGGTGTTGTCACCAACAACTAATACGCGTTTGAAATGTGCTAAACAAGCACGATATTAGCTAAACATGGCTGAAATTAACTTTGACTATCATCCTCAATTTTTCACTGCAACTATATTAGAATGGAAGCCGCTTTTAAAAGAAGATGCTTATAAAGACATCATTATAAAAAGTCTGCAATTTTTAACAAACGAGAAAAGCATAGTTGTTTATGGCTTTGTAATTACCAAATCATATTCATTTAATATGGCAAATACAGGATGGTTATAAGCAAGAAGTAATTCAAATGCGGTTTTTAAAGTTTACCGGACAACAGATGAAATTTAAACTAATAGACACAAAAGATGACAAGTTATCTTCATTCACTGTAAATGCAAAAGACCGGCAATATCAGTTTTGGGAAAGAAATTCATTAGCTATTGATTTGTGGAACCCGGATGTTTTTATGCAAAAATTGGATTATATTCATAATAACCCGCTTCAGCACAAATGGCGATTATCCGAATTTCCGGAAGACTACAAGTATTCGTCTGCACAATTCTATGCCACTGGTGTTGATGAGTTTGGAATAGTTAGTCACCATAATGGTTAGAAGTAATGTAGTTTGTTGGTGACAATATTAACAAGGCGCAGTAATAAAAAAAGGTTCATTACAAGCATGGCGGTTTGTTGGTGACAACACCAACAAAGGCGCAACACTACCTAAGGCGCAAACTAATAAGGTAAGGTTCATTACAAGCATGGCGGTTTGTTGGTGACAATATTAACAAGGCGCAGTAATAGGAAGAGGTTCATTACAAGCATGGCGGTTTGTTGGTGACAACACCAACAAAGGCGCAAATATTAACAAGGCGCAGTAATAGAAAGAGGTTCATTACAAGCATGGCGGTTTGTTGGTGACAACACCAACAAAGGCAGAAAAGTCTATATCTGAAATGTGGCGGGTAACAATAAAGTATTATTATTCTCCTCAATATTTTCATAGCCTTTAAGGGTTTGTCCATTTGAAAGTTTCCATTCGATCAAACCATTTGCACTTCTTCCCATAACAATCGCAGCAGCAGTTGATGGACTACCAAATATGTAATCATCTGCTAATTCTAAACCGGATTCATTTTGAATGATAACACCTGTATCAATCATTTTCTGTCTAAGTTTGGCCATTAAAACTGGAAATGATGGCACCGTAGATGTCGCTAATTTTGAACCTTTGAAAACAACAAAACCTTCTGACGTTGGCTCCCCCTGTGCATTTGCTCCACGGGGCGCTACTATAATAAAAACATCTTGTTGTTTGATTTTAGCTTTTAATTCTCTTTTTTCTTCAAAGATTTTGTGCCCTAAAGCATTTACTAATAATTTAATATTGTCCAAGAATTCTTCCATTTCAGCTTTATCAGATTCTGATATGGAGGATTGAGTTGGGACTATACTATTTTCAATTTGATATCGATTAGTGATTTTTGCTATATCGTAAAGTCTGTTTTCCAGGTATTTTATGTGTGCTTTATTTAAGTTTTCATCTTTACTAATAAAAACTATCGCTTCATTCCAAAAATCTTTTTGTGTTAAATGTTGATTTAATCGTTTTAACGTATTTTCGGCTTCTCCTACATAGGCTTGTTCAATTCCATATTCATCTCTTCCAAGTAATAGATAAACTCCCGTATTTGAGAGATCAGGCCTATCAATACAGTCTTTAATTTTAATTCTGGGAATCTTGTATGCTTTTCCAGTCCAATTAGACAACTCGCATGACATTCTTCCATTGGGATCACCATCTATTAGGAAAATTTTAATTGTTTTACCAAATTTCATTAATTGTGTATTAATACTTTTTTCTTAGTCGTCTAAAGTAGTAGAATAGGTTCGGGTTTCCAAACCTCCCTTCGCCGTTGTTGATGTTGTCACCAACAATTAACACATTATAATCACCCGCTACCGTAAGCGTCCCGCTTTGTGGCCCATGCTAAGTAAGCGCTTGTGCTATTATAGTAAGTATTTCGCTTTGTTAAATATTTGTTACGGTTTCTAAACCCATAAGCGGGACGTTTGCGGTAGCAAAAGACAATATCAACAACACATTATAATTATCATAAGGACTATCTTAGCTTACAATTTCACCACTCATGACCATTGAAACCATCCAAACTATTTGCCACCGCTTACCGGGCGTTACCGAAGACATAAAACTGGGCGAGCATTTATGCTTTAATGTGGGTGGTAAAACATTTTTATTCACTTACCCGGATGGTGTGCCGCCATCGGCATCATTTAAGGTGCCTGCCGAAGAGTTTGAGGAGATTATTTCAAAAGAAGGACTGGAGTCACAGCCTTACATTGCCCGTTACAAATGGGTGCTAGCCCGCAATATTAGTAGTCTTACAGAGCAGGAGTGGATAACATATATTGAACAGTCGCACCGGCTTATTGCAGCCAAACTATCGGGTAAAATTAAAAAGGAGTTAGGCTTATAAACTGCTTATAGTATCCTTCTTATTACCGGCCAAACCAGCTCAGCTACAATTTTGTAGCCTGCGGCAGATGGGTGTATCCTGTCCCACAGATTTAAATGCTTTCGCCCGGCAACGCCTCGCAGTAAAAAGGGAACGAAGGCCATTTTGTTAGCTTCTGCCAGTTTATGGTATATAGCGCTAAACTCTATGGCTGTTACACCGCCTAAAAACTCAGGGATCTCCATACCCAGTAGTACCAGCTTTACCTGCGGGTATTTCACTTTTACTTTATTGATTATAGCCTGTAAGTTTTGGGAGATTGTATGGGGTGGTACGCCCCGGAGGATGTCATTTATGCCCAATTCGAGTACAAATACAGCTATGGGTTGGTTTAGCCAGTAATCTAAACGGGTTAGTCCGCCGGCAGTGGTACCACCGCTTATACCAGCATTAATTACCCGATATGGTAGGTTTTCGGCTCTGATCTTTTCTTCTATGAGCGCCGGGAATGATTCTGTAGTCGCGCTGGCCAGCCCGTAACCTGCAGTTAAACTATCGCCAAAAAATAATATGTTTTGCATGGTAATTAAACCAGACAGAAGAGGGGGATGTTTGTTTTGATAAAGACGAAAAGATAGATGCAAGATTGAAGGGCGTTCCGCTTTTGTTCCGGTAGTGTTCCGCTTTGTTCCGCTTTTAGCGGAACGGAACAGTACCCGAGTTGCCTTTTGGTTTTAACTCCATTTCTCTAATATTTACTTTTCCAATTGCCACATACCCGGGTGATCACGGTAGTGCGATATGTTTTCTATGATCTCTTCAATCTCACCGGATGATAGTCCGTCATGGCCATCAGCGGTATAAGTGAATACTTTGCCGGGGGCCTCAAAAGTGATATAACCAAGATAATTTGGATCGCGCTTTTCTTGTAAGAGCAATTCGCTTTCCTGCCTGTCTGAAGTAGCCTTGTTATCTAAATTGACATTCCTATAAATATTATAAGTATAGGTTAGCACAGGGTGTCCGTTAACCTGGGCTTGTGTATTAGGAATTATTTTAATTGGCTTTTTGTTCCCTATAGTAAAAAATATCGGTGTCATACATAATATTGATCTAAAGTAAAGAACAATGGGCTAAAAAAATAGTTTCAGAGTTATGACAGTAATGTACTGCAAAGCAAGCCTTTAAATACTTTTAATCTATCAATCTTGAAGGGATATTGAGTTAGATAGCTGTTTTTCTAAATTTGTTAAAGTCGATCCTTGTAAGATATACGCCACCTAAGATGATTATAAGGCAGCCTATTTGTGCCATAGTAATGGTTTCGCCATAGAACCATCCCCATCCAAAAGCAACAAAAGGAACGCCGTAGCTTGAAGTAGAAGTAAAAAGCACACTGGTGCGCTGTACCAGTGTATAAAATAACATCCATGCCAGGGCTGTACCTAATATACCCAAAGTACATACGGCAATACATGCTTTTATATACTCATGCTGATGTAATGGTAAACTGAAAAAGCCAGTTTGCCATAAAATATACAATGATGGCAAACTAACCGACATTAAAGAAAAGGCTGTAATAATTAGCGGACTCACCCCATTAAGGTATCGCCTTACTGCAATTATGTTAATGCCATAAAACATTGTGGCAAGTATTACCAATCCGGCGTAGCTTATTTGACCATAACCGGTATGCTTTTGTACAAGGTACAGCAAAACTATCCCACCAAAACCGATGATAATGCCTGCTATTTGGCCCAATGGTATTTTGTTGCCAAAAAATATAAATCCAAAAATAATGGCGAATATGGGAGTGAGCGAATTAAGTGTACCGGCCAATGCGCTGTCTATTTTAGTTTCGGCAATACAGAATAAAAATGCAGGCAAAAAACTGCCAAATACACCTGAAAATATCATCCACCCGGAAAGTTTAAAAGGTATTTTATTATTATGCCTTATCAATACTGGCGTAAGCACAACACCGGCTGTTATAATGCGGATAGCCGCCACTTGCGAAGCGGTAAGTAAAGGTTTCCTTGCATCGTCATACAAGCCAAGTTTCATTAAAATAAATGAGCTGCCCCATATTAGGCAAATAGAGATAAACATTAACCAGTTAACAAGTTGAGAGGAAAGAATGGATGAGCGGCCGGTTTGCATAATGGCGCAAATTAATCAATATAAACAAAAAACGCCCCCGAAATTCGGAGGCGTTGTATTTATTAGTGCTGTTTTGTTTAGAATGCGTAACGTAAACCAAACTGCATTTGCCAGCGTGAAGCAAATAAATCAACAGAGTAAGGTACACCCGGGTCAGCGAATGTATACTTAGGATATGTTGTACTTACGGCACCAAAAGCCGGAGTTGTTTTTGGTGTTAAGCCAACGCTTGATGTTGAGTTAAACGTATTGGCAGAGAAGTAATACTGGCCCCAATTTTTGTTTAACAGGTTGGTTAAGTTCACAATATCATAAGTGAAGGTTATCACTTGCTTGCGTTTACCGTTGCCAAATTTAAAGTCCTGCGAAAAACGGAAATCTAAGTTATTATTCCACGGGGTGAAGGCCGCGTTACGCTCAGTGAACTTGCCACGGCGTGAATTTAAGTATTTGTTACCGTTGATATAGTTATCAAACGCTGCAGCTTGTTGTACTGCTGTAGCACCACCAGCAATATCGTTAAAGAAGTTAGCTGTTTCGCCAGCTTTAGGAATATATGCTAAACTAACTTGCTGACCTGTGCCGTCAATAGAGTTTGGTAAAAACCCATAAGTAAATGGATTACCAGATTGTGCGCTCAGGAAGAATGTAAAGTTAGCTGTAAGGTTTTTGGCTTTATCCCAATTAACCATGTAGTTAATATTTGATACAATGCGGTTGCGGATATCAAAGTTTGAGTTAGCTAAGCCCGCGTTGTTAGGATTAAGCGCCTGGTTTAATTGCCAGTTAGATTCCATTGAGTTACGTATACCATTGGTAATATCTTTTGAATGGCCGTAAGTATAAGCTACCGATGCGTTTAGGCCAAAAGGAAAGTTTTTAGCTATCTGCGCGGTTAAGCTGTAACGGTAACCCTGATTGGTATTTGATAACAGGTAAGCATTAGTGTAAGATGGATTAACACCCTTGTTTACAAAAATTGGCTGTTGTTGTTGTGTATCATACGGGTAATAAGTTACCTGGTCTGTTGTATTAACCTGCTGGAATTTAAGGTCGTGGATAACTTTGGTGTATATACCTTCAACCGTAAATTTCCATTTATCAGCTGTGGTATAATCATACGCCAGGTTGGTACGCCATACCTGCGGCATTTTAAAGTTATTGTCTATTAAATCTACTTGTGTTTTACCAGTTGCAGCAGTATTAAAGCCTTGTTGGTTTACAAAATTTAATCCACCGTTAGCAGGTGCCTGTACTGGTGTAGTGCCAGGTACAAATGGTGTTGACGATGATTTGTTATCATAAGCGCCATAAGTATTACCATTGTTATAAAACGCATAACCAAACCATGCAAAAGGAACTCTGCCGGTAAATAAACCGCTACCACCACGTAATACAGCGGTTTGGTCGCCATTAATGTCATAGTTAAATGATACGCGTGGGTTAATTTCAACGTTATTTAAATAATTGTTTTGGATGTTAGCCGGTTTGGTATAAGTAAAGGTTGTGCCGTAGTTAGGGTCAACCGGGGCATTTGTTGTTTTGGTGCTTAGCGGTTGTTTGTTAGGCACGCCTGCATAATCAAAACGAATACCCGCTGTCAACTTAAAATTATCTGTAAGCTGTATCTCGTCCTGCCCATACAAGCTAAGCAAGTCAACTTTAAATTGTGCAGAAGGATTTGCTAATATGTAATCACGGGTGTTATTAGTATAATTATAATTAGCACGTACACGAGATGGATTGTCAGCTAAAAAGTTAGCTACGCTGCTGTAAGCAACACGACCGTTCCAGGCGTTAACAAAGTTGTAAGTGATGTTGTAAAACTCGTTGTGTGTACCAAGTGTAAAGGTGTGCTTACCTTTTGTTAAAGTAAGGTTATCTGTAAACTCGGTAGTTTTCTGGTGCATATCAAATATAGCAGCTTCGCGGTCGGTACCTGCAAATATGGTTGTACCGGGAGTGCGACCAGTTATCTCTATTTGTGGTAAAGCAGGGTTAGAGTTAGGGTCGCGGTAATCATGTACATTTGAGTAACCAATTACCAAACTGTTGTTAAGTGAGTTATTAAATCTCGATTTTAATTCAGCAACCGTAGAGCTTGAGTTATTGTGTGAAGTATAATCAACACCACCAAAACGGAAGTTTTGCTGATCCCGCTCTAAATTGGTAGCTGTTGAGGAAATAGTATTATTACGAAGCGTTAACTGGTTTTTATCATTGATGTTCCAGTCTAAACGGTTAAAATATTTATTTGCTCGAGAGTAGATAGAGGTATTATCATAAGTACCGGCATTGAAGCCTAAGCTCGCAAATTTGTTGCTGATATCTATAGCATCCTGGCGGGTAAGAATACTTGCAGATCCTGCACTACCTGCAGCAGCTATAACAGGGTCTTGCCTGCGGGCAATTTCTTCGTTTGTAAAGAAAAATAATTTATTTTTAATCAGCGGAAAGCCTAAACGGATGCCGGTTTGATAATCATGGAATGTGGTAGGTAATTTTGAACCGTCGCCACCAGATGCAGGTTTGGCATTATTTGGTCCTACCAAAAAAGCTCCACGACCATACCCATAGACTGATCCGGTAAATTCATTTGTACCACTGCGGGTTACAGCGTTAATACTACCACCCAATACGTTGCCTATTTTAATATCATAGGGCGCTACTAACACCTGTATATCCTGTATAGCATCTAAAGATACCGGGCTGGTACGTGTACTGCTGCCAACCTGGCCTGATGCATTTGACTGGCCACCTAATGAAGGACTAAAACCAATAGCATCGTTGTTAATAGCACCGTCAAGCGTTACGTTATTATAACGGTAGTTAGTACCCTGAAAAGAATTGTTATTGCTTTGTGGGGTTGCGCGGGTAAGATCCTGCAGACTTCTGTTAATAGAAGGCATATTACGTATCTGACTTTGGCTGATACGTGTGCTGGCTCCATTTTTTGTGGCACCGCCTGTAGCGGTAACCCTTACTTCTTTAAGGGTAGTAGTTGCATCAGTTAATACAAAATTGAATGAAGCACTGCCTAATGATAAATTAATATCGCTGCGTTCGTCCTTATTATAACCAATAAATGAAGCGGTTATAATGTAAGGACCGCCCGGGTTAATGTTCGGTATAGTATATCTACCATCGGCATTAGTTTGCGAGCCATAACGTGTACCTGTGCTGGTATTAACTACAGTTACAGTAACTCCAGGCATTGTAACACCCTTTTGGTCTGCAACCTTACCGTTAATTACGGCGGTTGTTATTTGTGCATTTACGGCTACTGTTAACAGCAGCATAAGAAGGATTAAGTAAAATCTTTTCATGTGGGTTATTTAACTCCACAAAGGTTCAGCTATAATGTTAACAGTATGTTAAGGATGAGTTATCTTTTAATGCAGTGTATTAACATCAATTTAAATAAAAGATAAGCTTAGCCAGCCTTTTGCCTGTCGCTATTAGCTTGCTGCTTTATTTCCTGTAGCTCCAGTTCATAGGCGCGCATTCGAGCGTGTAAAATATCAATCTCAGTGCGCAGCATTTGTATCTCAGTAATGAGTTTGGCAGATTCGGGTTTGTTGATCTGTTTTTCACCGGTGCCCAAAATAAGCCACTCAGGAGAGTATTTAAGCTGGAAACATAGCTTACTAATAAGATAGTAGCTAATATCCTGCTTTTTATTAATTACCTTGCTAATAAAGCCCTGGTCAACTCCAATAGCATTTGCTAAAGCAAGCTGACCACCGTGCTCTTTCACAATAACCTTTATCCGTTTTACAACTGCATCATCAGATTTATTCACATGGCAATTATAATAAATAGTTAATGGATTATGCAAAAGATCATAGATCATAGTAAATAGTTCATGGTTTACTTATTCACAAACCCGAAACTCTTCGACTAAGAATTATGCTCTATCAACTATAAACTGACTTAAAAGTCTTTTATAGCATCACTTAGGTCATATACCGGTGCAGTTTTAATTTGTGCCGCTATGATGCTTGCAGCAGCAGCCGAACGGTAGCCCGCCGCGCAATGTACAGCAATTGGTTTATTAGCAGGTATTTCATTTATACGCTCTCTTAATTCAGGGAGGGGTATGGTAAACGCATTAGTAAATAGCTTCCCTGAATTAATTTCGGCCTGGTTACGAGCGTCAATTATTGTATAATTTGCTTTGTTAGCTTTAAAATCTTCCAAATTTATTGCGGGAGATTTTTCTGTAGCATTTGAAGGTATAAGCAACGCCGCTTTTATATTTTTCTCGTAGCCTATTTTAGCTGCTTTTTTGATGACTATATTAAGGTCTTCATCAGTACTGGCCAATAAGTAAAAAGCTTCTTCAGGAGCGATAATAGATCCCAGCCAGGTTTCGAACTTTTCACCATCCTGCAGGTTAATGCTGCCCACTATGTGCCCATTATTATATGCTGATGAAGGGCGGGTATCAATTACTAAAACATCTTTATTTAAAGTTGTATCAGCATCAACTTTCAAAACCGAATTTATGCTGTTTGCAAAGTTTGGCGCACCGGTTTTGTTCAGTTCCACATCATAGCCAAAGTATTTTGGCATAAAAGGCTGGTCGGCCATTAGGGTTTTAACAAAGGCCAGTTCATCCATTAGCTGGAGGGCATAGTTTTCACGCAGCTCTTTTCCAATGGTGGTTTGCAAATCCGGACTCATGCTTTTACCACATAATGATCCCGGGCCGTGGGCAGGATAAACAATAACCTCTTTTGGCAATATCATTAATTTGTTGCGGGTGCTTCGATACATATCACGCGCCAGCTCTTCTTTCTTAGCAGTAATGTTACCTGCGCTCTCACGCAGATCAGGCCTGCCAACATCGCCTGCAAATAGGGTATCTCCGGTGAAAATAGCGCAATCTTTACCGTTTTCATCTTCCAGTAAAATACAAATAGAATCGGGCGAATGGCCGGGTGTATTAATGGCTTTTAGCTTTATATCATTAATCTGGATAACATCACCATCATCAAAAGTTTCGTGCGGGTATTCGGCGCCGGCAAGCTTACTTACATAAATTACCGCGCCGGTTGTTTGATGGATTTCCAGGTGTGAGCTCACAAAATCAGCATGCGGATGGGTTTCTATCACGCCGGCAATATCAGCGCCGTGCATATCTGCAAATTCATAGTAAGGCTGTGGGTCGCGAGCAGGGTCAATAACTATCATCCTGCCGGTTCTTATAACCGCGTAAGATGCATGCGCCAAACCCTTATCGTAAAATTGATGAACTATCATATCTATATCAGGCCGTAAAGATAATCTTTCAGCCTGAAAGACTTGAGATCAGTAAGTATAGATGACATTTATTACAAATAGTAAACACAACAAAGCCCGGTATTCACCAGGCTTTGTTGTTATGCTAATAATTACTTTTTATAATTACCACACCCTTATTCTTTCTTCCGGCTTTTTGTAAAGCTTATCGCCGGGTTGTATGCTAAAGGCCGAGTACCATGCATCTATATTAGTTATAGGCGCATTAGTACGGAATTCTTCCGGTGAGTGCGGATCGGTTAAAATTCTTTGTGCAGCAGCCTCGGGGCGTTGCGAGCCGCGCCAAACCTGTGCCCATGATAAAAAGAACCTCTGGTCGGGGGTAAAGCCATCTACCTTGGTGGTTGACTGCCCTTGTTTGGTTTTCTTGAACGCCTGGTAAGCTACGTTTAATCCGCCTAAGTCGGCAAGGTTTTCACCTAAGGTTAAGCGGCCATTTACGTGCATAGTATCTAATACTGTAAAGGCATTATATTGGTTTACTACCTGGTCGGCACGTCCTTTAAATTTATTGGCATCATCTTTTGTCCACCAGTCGCGCAGGGTACCATCGGCGTCATACTGGCGACCCTGGTCATCAAAACCGTGAGTCATTTCATGACCTATAACAGCACCAATACCACCGTAATTTACGGCATCATCTGCGCCAAAATCAAAAAATGGGAACTGCAATATTCCCGCAGGGAACGTAATATCGTTATTAGTTGGGCTATATGAGGCGTTAACCGTTGGTGGTGTCATACCAAAGCGGGCGCGGTCAACAGGCTTGCCTAAACGGGTTACATTGAAATTGTATCTCCATTTAGAGATGCGTTTAAGGTTACCATAATAATCGCCACGTTCAATAACAAGGCCTTCATAGGTCTCCCATTTATCCGGGTAGCCAATTTTTACACGAAAAGCAGCAAGCTTTTTAAGGGCACGTGCTTTTGTAACATCGCTCATCCAATCTAAGTTTTTTATACGGTCGCCCAGGGTGATCTTTAAGTTGTTCACCAGGTTTACCATGTATTGTTTAGCAGCCGGGGTAAAATATTTCTCAACATACAGCTGGCCTAATAGTTCGCCAAGTGTGCCATCAATCAAACCGCTTAAACGCTCATTGCGTGGTGTTTGTGTTTGTTGCCCGCTAAGCGCACTGTTATAAGCAAAGCTTGCTTTTACAAACGACGAACTTAACGATGAGGCTGACCCTTGTAATATATTCCATTTTAAATAAGTTTTCCAATCTTCAACAGATGTTGCTGCCAGTAGTGCATCAGCATCTTTAAAAAACGCGGGTTGCCCAACTAATAAGGTATCCTGGCCGGTAACCTTAAGCATAGGTAACAATTTTACCCAGTTTAAATGTGGGGTAGTTTTGCTGAAATCGGCAACAGAGAATTTATTGTAGGTAACGTTTGGGTCGCGCTGTGCAACGCGGCTCAATTGTGATTTAGCCAATGATTTTTCAAGCTCATATATGGTGCCTGCTTTTTTGGCGGCTACATCAGCATTAGTGCCAGTTAAGGTAAACAAGGTGGTTATATAAGTTTTTAATGCATTCTGTATCTTTTTTGAACGGGCATCATCCTTTAAATAGTTATCACGATCTGGCAAACTTGTGCCGCCTTGTCTTAAGCTAACAATGTATTTATCTACATGCTTTGAGTCCTGGCCAACGCCAAAACTAAATAGCGGGCTGCCAATACCGTTAACACGCTCATAAACCAATTCATTTACCACGTCATCAAGGCTGCTAATTTTATCTATACGTGCCAATTCGGGCATAATAGGGGTATAGCCTTTTTTCTCAATAGTAACACTGTCCATGCCGCTGGAGTACAGGTCGCCTACACGTTGTTTCAGGCTTCCTTTAGTGTGGCCTGGTGTGCTGCTAACTTCTGCAAGCAGCTTTAGTAGTTTATCGGTATTGTTTTGCCTTAAAATGTTAAAGCTTCCCCAACGGGTTTCTTTTGCTGGTATGGCGTTTGCTTTTATCCAGTTGCCATTAGCATAATCAAAGAAGTTATCGCCCGGCTTAACCGCCGTGTTCATATTTGCCGGGTCAATAAATTTCTTAGGAGGATCGTTTGGTGATTTACCTTTTACAGGTTTGCCGCATTCAGCAGCAAAAGCATTGGCCGAAAGGCACAATGCACCCATCAGTATTAAGTTAGTTAACTTTAATTTCATAAATTAATTAAGTGAAAAATTAAAGATAATTAATTATTCGCTACACCTGCAAGTTATGAAACAGGTGAATTACCGATTAAACCACTTAATTAAAAATGCTAATCTTGATATTTTAAGTATTGTACTTATAAAACGGTTTACAGGCAATGCTTTCATAGCCAAATTGGGTGTTTATTTAGTATAAACGATTAATTGTAAAATTATTGTTGCTAAACAGTTAGTAAAGCAATTAAATATTTGTTCTGTTTTAAACCGAATGTAAATAGAAGTTAAAATTCTGTGATTAGCTTCAAATAGTTATTTTTGCAGGCTATGGATATTGCTAAAACATATTTGCCTAAACAAGCAGAGGATAAATGGTATAATTACTGGTTACAGCATAATTTTTTCAGGTCTGTTCCTGATGAGCGCGAGCCTTATACAATTGTGATACCTCCGCCCAATGTTACAGGTGTGTTGCACATGGGCCATATGCTAAACAATACCATACAGGATGTGCTGATACGTCGTGCCCGCATGAAAGGTAAAAATGCCTGCTGGGTACCCGGTACAGATCATGCCAGTATTGCTACCGAAGCAAAGGTGGTTACTATGCTTAAAGAGCGTGGCATCAACAAAAAAGACCTTACCCGCGAAGAATTTCTGAAATACGCCTGGGAGTGGAAAGAAAAATACGGTGGTATTATATTGGAGCAGCTAAAAAAGCTGGGTGCCTCATGTGATTGGGAGCGTACAAAGTTCACCATGGATGAAGATATGTCTGAAGCCGTGATAGATTATTTTGTTCACCTGCACAAAAAAGGGCTTATCTACCGTGGTGTTCGTATGGTTAACTGGGATCCGCAGGGAAAAACCGCGGTGTCTGATGAGGAAGTTATCCGTAAGGAAGTTAACCAGAAATTGTATTACATCAAGTACTCAATAGTGCAGGATGAATTGGCGGTATTGAGTGAGAGCCGTGCGGCAAATCATTTTATTCATACGCCTAACTTCGTTACTGTAGCCACCACCCGCCCGGAAACCATTATAGCCGATGCGGCAATATGTGTAAACCCTAATGATGAGCGATACCTGCACCTGCATGGCAGAAAGGTTTATATCCCGCTGATAAATCGCGAGATACCAATTATTCTGGACGAATATGTGACCATGGATTTTGGTACCGGCTGTTTAAAAGTTACCCCTGCGCATGATTTGAATGACTATGAGCTGGGCCAAAAGCATAAACTGCCAATTATTGATATTTTAAATGATGATGCTACGCTAAATGAGAAAGCACAGATATTAGTTGGCGAGGACCGTTTTGCTGCCCGTAAAAAGATAGCTGTATTGCTTGAAGAGGCCGGCGCTTTAGCTAAAACAGAAGACTATACGTCGCAAATTGGTTTTAGTGAACGCACTAATGCTGTTATTGAACCAAAACTGTCTATGCAATGGTTCTGCAAAATGCAGGAGCTGGCAAAGCCCGCTTTGGAATACGTGTTAAATGGCGAAGTAAAGCTCATTCCAGAGAAGTTTATTAATACCTACCGACACTGGATGGAGAACGTTAGGGACTGGAACGTAAGTCGCCAGTTATGGTGGGGGCAACAAATACCTGCTTACTACTTGCCAAACGGTGAGTTTGTAGTTGCTAAAACAAAAGAGGAAGCATTGGTAGAAGCACATGCTATTGACCCAAAACTTTCCATTGATGATTTAACGCAGGACGAAGATGTTTTAGATACCTGGTTTTCATCAGGCTTGTGGCCAATTTCTGTTTTTGATGGCGTGCGTAACCCGGATAATGCAGAGATAAATTATTATTACCCAACAAATGACCTGGTTACCGCTCCCGAGATCTTATTCTTTTGGGTAGCAAGAATGCTCATATCCGGTCATGAACTGCGCAAGCAAAAGCCTTTCAATAATGTATACCTTACTGGTATTGTTAGAGATAAGCTGGGCCGTAAAATGTCAAAATCATTAGGTAACTCGCCCGATCCACTTGATCTGATAGATAAGTATGGCGCCGATGGTGTTAGGGTAGGCATGTTGCTTTGTTCCCCTGCCGGTAACGACCTCATGTTTGACGAAAGCTATTGTGAGCAGGGCCGTAATTTTGCCAATAAAATATGGAACGCCTTTAAACTGATTAAAGGCTGGCAGGTTGATAGCAGCCTGGAAAACCCTAATGCAATTGCCATTGAATGGTTTGAGAGCCGCTTTAACCATGCTTTAGTTGAAATTGAGGATAACTTTAAACAATACCGTTTGTCTGAAGCATTAATGGCCACTTACAAGCTGGTATGGGATGATTACTGTGCCTGGTACCTTGAAATGATTAAGCCTGCCTATCAGCAGCCTATTGATAGCGAAACTTATACGCGCACTGTTGCCTTTTTTGAGAATATCCTCAAAGTGTTGCATCCCTTTATGCCTTTCATCAGCGAAGAGCTTTGGCACGATGAATTATTTGGCCAGCGTGCCGAATTAGATTGCTGTATTGTTGCACAATTGCCAAACATCGGGCAAGTAAATACCCGCCTTAATAACGAAATAGAGATTATACAACAGGTTGTAACCCAGATAAGAAATACGCGCAACAGTAAACAACTTTCGCCAAAAGAGGCATTGCCACTGGCTGTAAAAGTTAACTCGGCCATTGATTATAATAAGTATCAGTCTATAATTAAACAGTTAGGTAATATAAGTGAATTGACTTTGGTTACTGAAGCTGTTAGTGGTGCAAATAGCTTTATTGCAGGTACTGATGAGTTTTATATTACGCTTAACATAGCTGTAGATGCAGTTGCCGAAGGTGCCCGTTTAGAAAAAGAAAGAGAATATTTACTGGGTTTCTTAAAATCTGTTAATGCCAAATTATGTAATGAGCGATTCATGGCGAATGCCAAACCCGAGATTATTGAAATTGAAACCAGAAAGAAAGCTGATGCCGAAGCTAAGCTGAAGATACTGGAAAGTAATTTAGCGGCTTTGGCAAACTAATTGCATTACACAACAACTTATACAATTTAACTATTACTATAAATTAGTGAATAAGCTAATTATAGTTTATAAAAGACTGCAATTAAAAAGTGGATTTTTTCAATTTTTCAATTTATAAAATTCTTAATAAGGACCAGTCAATTCTTGACCAGGCCCGTATCCGCTTGCTTTATTATGGCTTCGCGCTTGCATTTGTTACACTCGCAACATTGTTTTTAAGTGTATATCTGCAGCATTTGCCTATAATGTCTATTACATGTGGTGTATTGCTGCTGTGTATTACGGGTTTATTCAAATACCTTACTTACAAACCCGATTGGCGAACCATATCACATATTTTGGTTATTGTTGGCACAATAACTAACCTGTGTATGGTATTTTTTATCATGCAGGATGTAAATATTATTACCATTCAGATAATTATACTGGTAATTGTATTTAGCTTTTATATGTTGGGACAAAACTGGGGTATGTTCTTTTCACTGTTAAATTTATTGCCGGTACTATTGTTCCTGGTAATGGTTTATGACCATAACTATTTTATTGATTTTTTTAAGCCGGAGAAGCCAGATCAATCAACAATTATTATTGGGGTATTTGCAAATTTTATACTCATTATATTTATTCATAGCCATTTTTACAATGCCTTTTTAAGGAATATTAAACAGCTTAAGAATACAAGTGAAGAGCAGACGGCCTTGAATATTAAGTTTGAGAAAGCTATTGAAAAGGCCGAGAAATCATCCCAGGTGCAGTCGGAGTTTTTGTCTACCATGTCTCATGAGATACGTACACCGTTAAACGCGGTTATAGGTATGAGTAATCTGCTGATGATGAACAATCCGCGGCCCGATCAGAACGAGAATCTTGAAATTTTAAAATTTTCGGCCAATAACCTGTTGGCTATTGTTAATGATGTGCTTGATTTTAATAAGATAGAATCAGGAAAAGTTGTGTTTGAGAAGATAAAGTTTAATCTGGTTGATCTGATGCATAACATATGCGGTGGGCAGGTGATTAAGGCAGAAGAAAAGGGGTTGTTATTTAAACTGGATATTGACAACGCCCTGCGCAAAAAGCGGATATTTGGTGACCCTACACGTTTAACGCAGATAATTTTTAACCTGATAAGTAATGCCATTAAATTTACAGCCCAGGGAAATATTTGGGTAAGGGTAATTTGTTTAGAGGATAGACACAATAATATAACTATAAATTTTTCGGTAAAAGATACCGGTATTGGTATTAAGAAGGAAAATTTGGAGAGCATATTTGAACCCTTTACACAAGAATCTATTAGTACAACACGCCAATATGGTGGTACTGGTTTAGGCTTGGCAATTGTAAGGCGTTTGCTTGAATTACAGGGCCTGCATATGCATGTTAACAGTAAAGTAAACGAGGGATCGGAGTTTTCATTTAATATGGAATTCCCGGTAGCTACAGAGGTTGCACCATCTGAAAGAAGAACACGGCCTTTGGCGGGTGTATCATCCCAGACAATAAACGGTTTGGCTATCTCTTCAGCAACAGACTCGTTTGTACAGGCAACAATTGCAGAACCAGCAACAATATTAAACAACAGCCTGCGCGTTTTAATTGCCGAAGATAACCCAGTGAATGTGATGCTAATGAAAAAACTGTTTTCTAAATGGAAGATAGTGCCAACCATTGCCGAGAATGGTGAGCGCGCAGTAGAGATTATGCAGTATGGTAACTTTGATATTATTTTAATGGACCTGCAAATGCCTGTAATGAACGGCTTTGATGCAACTATTGAGATAAGAAAAATGCCCGATCCTGCAAAAGCAAATATTCCTATTATTGCGTTAACTGCGTCAGCTTTATTTGATATTAAAGACCAGGTAACGCAAGCGGGTATGAATGATTACATAGCAAAGCCATTTAAGCCCAATGAACTTATTGAAAAGATACAAAACCTTGTAGCTATTGTTTAAGCCAGCTAAATACTCTTGTAAGCAGGCAGCTCCTCTATAAACTTATAACTTTCGTTTTTAAAATCAATACGGCAAAAATAATGCTGCAGTCCGTTACTTACTACTAACAAAGTAACTTTGTGTACCATGTTGTAACGTGCAGCCTGGTCAAATGTAGCCTGGCTTATAGATATCGATGGTGCCTTGCATTCAACCAATAAGATTTTTTCTCCGGATGAATTAAAAACTACAATATCTGACCGCTTTGCCTGGCCGTGGAGTTTAAGCCCACCTTCCAGTTTGATAAGTGATTTGGGGTATCCTTTTTGAATAATAAGGTATTGAACAAAGTGTTGCCTAACCCATTCTTCGGGGGTGATGATGATATTTCTCTTCCTGATTTCATCAAACAAACTCAGCTGCCCGTTTTGGTCGGTTAACTTAAAGGGGTAGGGTGGCAGGTTAAGAGGAAGTAGTAAATCCATTATTACATCAAAAGTAAAAAGTAAAAAGTAAAAAGTGTCATTATAAGATACATAATCTTTCTTTGTGATAATGCCCGGATAAAAAACATCTTATTAGCTTTAAATAGCTTTTTACTTTTTACTTTTGACTTTTAACTTACAACCATGACTGCTCCCGAAATTATAAAAGATCTTAAGAATCGTAAGTTTAAACCATTGTATTTATTGCATGGTGACGAACCTTATTTTATTGATCTGATAAGTAATTACATAGAGCATAAAGTACTTTCAGATGCAGAAAAGGGCTTTAACCAAACTGTATTGTATGGTAAAGATACCGATATAATGACTGCTATAAACGCCGCAAAACGCTACCCCATGATGAGCGATTACCAGGTAGTATTGATAAAAGAGGCACAGGATATGAAATGGGGCCGGGACGATGACGACAAAAAGAGCATCAATCCGCTGTTAGCTTACCTGGAAAACCCTTTGCCCAGCACAATACTGGTGTTTTGCTATAAGTACGGTAAATTTGATAAGCGTAAGAAAACGTACAAAGCTATTGATAAAAACGGGCTGATATTCGAATCGGCAGCGTTGTATGACAGTAAAATACCTGCATGGATAGAAGGCTACATTACAGGCAAGAACTATAAGATAAACCAACAGGCATCGGCTATGCTGGCTGAATATCTGGGGAATGATCTTTCAAAAATTGCTAATGAGCTTGAAAAGCTAATGCTTAACGTAAGCATAGGAGAAGAGATAACTCTTAAGCATATTCATGATAACATTGGTATAAGCAAGGAATATAATGTATTTGAACTGCAATCGGCCCTGACCAGAAAGGACGCTTTTAAGGTGAACCAGATTGTGAATTACTTTGAGGCTAATCCTAAAGCTAACCCTATTGTACTTGTATTAGGCAACCTGAATAATTTTTTCAGCAAGGTACTGGCTTATCATTATGTAAAAGATAAATCGCCGCAGAACCTTGCCCGTGAACTGGGTGTTAATCCGTACTTTTTGAAAGATTATGAACAGGCTGCAAGGGGGTATAATTTGGGTAAAACCTTTCAGATAATTAGCTACCTGCGTGAGTATGACATGAAGAGTAAAGGGGTAGAATCAAATACCGACAATGGCGGATTAATGAAAGAGCTAATGTTTAAAATATTGCATTAATATTCTATTCACAATTATTTATTGTCCGTTCAACATCGTTATTGACATCCTTAATATTTTCATCCAGTTCTAAAGCGCTTTGCTTTAGCATCTTAAGAGGCTGATCAAAATGACCTTCATGCGGTAGCAATTCCAGCGAATTAATAATTCCTAATATATTGGCTAATGGTTTTCGTATAATGTGTGAATTTACAAAGGCTATCCGGTCTAAACTTTGATTTTTAAGATTGATTTGTTCC
Organism: Mucilaginibacter sp.; assembly: GCA_028288285.1. Taxonomy (GTDB): domain Bacteria; phylum Bacteroidota; class Bacteroidia; order Sphingobacteriales; family Sphingobacteriaceae; genus Mucilaginibacter. Next base: position 6,058 of record JAQBNZ010000091.1, on the reverse strand, counting down.
TCACCATGCTTTTGAGTAGTAATGTCCTGAAAATACACGGTCAAACTCTCAACTCCGGGATACACAGTAAAACAAATCCACTTATTAAGGGGAGCAATATATTCCTCAAATTTTACGGTTTCTTTATGTTTTAATGATTGCTTAAATTGTTTAAATACCTGTAAATTATGATAGTAGGGATATATCTCCCATAGGCTTTTATGCAACACAGCTTCTCTTTTTATACAAAGAATCCGTTCAGCCTCTTTATTCCAATAAGTAATTTTTAATTTATTGTTTAATGTTATGAAACCATCTGTTATACTTTCGAGGGTTTCATTCATTTTATCTACGGCCTCAGTAAGTTTAATATCCTTAAGTTTTTGCCCGGTAATATCATGTATAATAACCATTCGGCAGAGGGTGCCATTGTAAGTAACGTTAAACGATGTGATGTTTACATAAATAATTGAGCCATCTTTTTTTACATGGGTTAACTCGTTTTTAACAGTTTGCTTATGCTTAATTTTTTTAATAAGATCAAGCATATCCTGTTGTTCTTGCAAAGGTCTTATGTTAGATAAACCTATATCGTTCAGGAATTCACTGCGGGTATAACCATAATGTTTTATAGCTGCCTCATTTACATCTTTAAAACGTAATGTATCTACCTCAACAATCCACATAGGATTTGGATTATGATAAAATAGTACATCAAAGCTTACATCATTATCATTTAATTGTAAACAAGTATTCATATAAGGAATAGCAAAATATATTCAAATCTATAAAATTTGAAATTTATTTTTAGTTAAATAATTAATGTATAAGTAATTGGAGACGTTAAAAAAAGGAAGTATACTTAAATTTATTACAGATAATATACCGCATTTAATACATAATGAGGTATTTAACAATGTATAAGATAGAATTTACTATCCTTATTTGGTTATCTTATCCTTAAAGTTATCTTTTTGTTAAGTATATGTTAAGAAGCGGCAATGCCCCTATATGGAATTTCCCGATTATAGTAACCCCATGTCAACTATTTTGTAGTAGATTAAAATAAAATAGAGGGCAGATATATACGCTTTTTAATTTATGAAAAAAAATATAACTTTATAAATAAAATGACATCCAAACTGTATTTGTTTTTACCATTCTTAGTTCTTTTTACATCCTGTAAAAAAAACTCGCAACCTACGCCGACTCCCTCTACCATATCCATCAGTGGAGAAATATATCCCACCGTAACCATTGGCAGTCAGGAGTGGACGGCGGTTAATTATAATGGCCCTGGAGGTAAAGAGGGGAATTTTGGGGTAAACAACAACAGCAACTACAAAAAATATTTTATCCTTACCGACTTGGCTGGCGTTCAACTGCCGGCTGGATGGCGCATACCCACCGCAGCCGATTATAATAAGTTATTAAGCAATTTCACTAAAAATACAGATCTCGACGGAAACTTAGTGGCATCTTTAGAGCAGTCGTTGACATTAAAGTCAACCTCCGATTGGGGTATAATTTATAGCGACGATAAGCAGGGTACAAATTTGTCAGGCTTTAACGCTTATCCTGCGGGATATTATACCGATTATCCGCAAAATAACGAGACACAAAAAAACTATGCCCTGTTTTTAACCAAAACGCCTTTACCTGATACTAAGAAGAATTTTCATGCCAGTTATTATTCATTTACTTTAACGCGATTATATCCTACACTGTCCAGCGATGATCGAACGTTCTGCTTCGGCTGTTTTATAGACAATGCACATAACATCGATTTACCAAAATCGGTAAGGTTTGTACGCGATAAATAACGTCAATTCTTTCGTCTAATGCGAACTGCTTTTGCTTTTTCATCTTAGTGACTTTAAATTTTAGTTTGTCACCACATTTTGTCACCTTTACGGTGATTCGGGAATAAAAAGCTTGTTTAAACACCCTGAATGTAGTTTTTCTATGAACCATTGGTTAGTTAAGAGTGAACCTGTAAAGTATAGTTGGGAAAAGTTCAATAAAGAGGGGCGTACCTTTTGGGATGGAGTGCGAAATTACCAGGCACGCAACAATCTTAAATTGATGAAACAAGGCGACCTTGTGATGTGGTACCATAGTAACGAGGGTAAAGAAGTGGTAGGCATTGCTCGCATAGTAAAAGAGTTTTACCAGGACCCCACCACTGATGACCCCAACTGGGTAGTGGTTGATCTTGAACCTGTACAAAGCCTGAAGAATGCCGTAACTTTAGAAAAAATAAAAGCAGATGAACGCCTAAAAGACATCGGCTTGGTAAGGCAGGGGCGCTTATCTGTAATGGCATTAAAGCGTGAGGAGTTTGACCGGATAGTTGAGCTGGGTAGCTAAAATAGATACGGATAAACACGAAATATTGCAAAAAGATACAAGACCAATACAGATAATTGCATTTTTATGCACAAGAATGCAACGTATAACCAGAGTAATTACTTGACCTTAACTCATTGATCAGTTTTGTAGATGGATAGGTTCTCCATCATCAAAACCGTTCGGCAAGAAGTATGTTTGGGTATTTACTTTTTTTGAGCGGCAAAGAACAGGGCTTTGAGTTCAGTAGCATCATCGGGTTTCATTCTGCCGCCCAATATTAACCTTAGCTGCCTGCGGCGCAATGCTCCTTCATATAGTTCAATCTCTCCTTCGGTTTCGGGCAATAAGGGAGGTACGGGTATGGTATGGCCATCCTGATCAAGTGCTACAAAAGTATAGTAAGCCTCATTGCTTTTATTTCTGGTACCCGATGGTATATTTTCTGCAAATACATCCATCCTTACTTCAACAGAAGTGGTGAATGCGCGGGTTACCTTAGCTTCAATAGTGATTACGTCGCCCAATTTTATAGGGTGATGGAAAGATACATTATCAACAGATGCGGTTACCACTACACGGTTACAGTGCTTTTGTGCCGATATTGCCGCGGCAATATCCATCCAGTGCAACAGGCGCCCACCCCTTAAATTATTAAAAGTGTTGGTATCATTCGGTAATACCAACTCGTTCATTATGGTATATGATTCTTTGGGCGCTTTTCCTTTCATGTATCAGTTTTTGTGCAAAGATAAGCTTTAGACAAATAGTATGTGCCTAAAAATGCCTTGCCAACAGGTAGCTTATTTTATAGTTGTAGCCCGCCGATAGCTTCGCCATTTATTACAGTGTTCAGATAGATCAGGAAGCTCTAACGACCTAAATACATTTTTTATTTTTTTCTATAAACAGGACGCTGTGATAGAGCGATATTAATAAATTATTTTAAGGCTTTGGAAGAGCCGCGTGTTTATAGAAAACATTCCCATGATATTCTTTGGGCTCCAGCGGAGCCGCCTATTATAGTTTGTATGAGTAATCAATGGTAAAATTAGCTTAATAATTAAAATAAAATCTATTGCTTTGCAGTATTAAGCAAGCTATAACCAACCAACTCTTCCCAGCGCGAGCCCGGCGGGCGGTAATAAACCAGCAACTGGTACTCGTTCTCGGTTTCAAAGTAGTTGCCTTCTAACAGTGTATCATCGGGCTTGCGGGTAGCATTGCTTACCCATACATACTGATAATCATAAACGCCCTGCTTTAAAAACAGATGGGTATAAAACCTGCCCCTGCTGTCAAACTGCATTCGGCTGCGCTCATCAATCTTATAATCATTAAACTGACCTATAATGTAAGGCGTGCCATCAGCCTCAGACCGGTTGGTTGCCAGGCTAAAATAAACATGCGCATAATCTGCATCGGTACGTGGGTCGCGGCCATCCTGGTTCAGAATAAAAAACTTGCCGTCATTATCATACAGTAAAGTATAATTAGGCAGGTTACGGGGTGGGTCGCCTAATAGCATTACAGTGTTAGCGGTATCCTTATAGATCTTGGCAACACGTTCTGAATTAAGTTTTAAGGTGCGGATATCAAAATACCTGAACTCGTTACGGCCAGCGAAATCATTAATATTGACATCGTTATAAACCAGTTGAGTGCCGCGGATGTAAGTAGGTACGGTATTCATTATACCTGTTTCGGGACGGGAATTTTGCATCACAAACACGCGGATATCCGTATTTGGGTTTTGTACTTGCAAGCCTGAATATTGTACCGTAAAGTTAACTTTTTGATTAGTGCGTCTTGTTGATACATTATTGGATGCTGTTATATTGGCCGCTATTGATACCTTTTGATTAACTACATACAACTTTCTGGTTAGGATCATTTTAGATTGATCGCCATCTTCATAAACCTTTAGGATATAGTTCCCCGACAGCTTTGGCGCTATATTACGGTTGGGTATCTTAATTTCATAATGAGTATATTTTTGGAACGTTCCTGATGAGTAGGTATAGTCAAAGATCCGGTCGTCGGTAAAGGATTGCAGGTATTCGGTAGGTGAGAGGTGTGATGAGTTCCAGTTGGCATCGCAATGCTCAATGGTGTAATAAATGGTTTTGCTGCCGCCGCTCAGGTCATCAAAACCCAAAACAACCTGGTCGTTTGTATTTAAAGCAATAATAGGAAAGGAGGCTTGTTTTGATGTGTTATAAAACTCAACGCTCTTAATTTCATGCCTAAAAACATTGTTGATATAGGGAGATTGGGCAAAGGTTACTGTACAGGTTAAAAGAGCAAGTATTAAAAGATAAATTACTTTTTTCATTATCACAATAATACCAAAAAACGCTGTCATGCTGAATTTGTTTTCAGTATGCTGTATGCAATACTCGGCGTTCAATCTGGTATGTGCGTAAAATCAACATCATTTAGCATTTTTTCAGCCTCTGATTTATAGGTGAGCAATTCTTCAATTTTTATAACTTTTTGTTTGTATAAAACATATGCGCTTTGCAGCAGTTTACAAGCATTCTTATAGTTATTACCCTTCATGCCAATAATAAAAGCAGCAAAGGATATTAAAGTCCAGCAGACAAGAAAACAGCCTAATAATAATATTAATTTAAGGCTAAGTGAAACTTTTAGAAGTATATAAATGGAAAAACATATGGCTAATAAAACAAAGGAAGTTCCCAAACTAATAAATATTACATGAAGCCTTTTTGCCATTTTGGGATATTCGTGTAGCGCAAATTCAACTTGCTGTTCAATTTTTTCTGTTGATTGATCCATCAAGTTAAATTACCTATAAACTTATGTTAGCAGTTGCAAAACCAGAATCGAAATAATATACGTTATTGACTGTTTTTTCACAAATAAGGGGCAAATAGGGCAACCGCTTTAATAGAAAAGACACGGAAATGCTTTAGCAAGTGCATTACATTAGCAGGCGAGAAGGTTATTAATAACTGCGGCCGGAGGCCTTATAATAGTTGCCACTCGGCTGGAGCCGAGCGGCGGCATGTTTCTTTTTGTCGCTCGGCTGGAGCCGAGTGGTGTTCGGAAGAAATAAAATGAGGGGTCATGCCGATGCATATCGGCATCTCACTGGCAAAGTAAAATACATGCTTAGCTATAAATTGTCTGTAAAGTGTATAACCGTCCTGATGGGATGCTGAAATAAATTCAGCATGACCTGGTTGTTTTTTAAGAAAATACAATCTTCCGAACAGCTGTGGGCTCCGAGCGACTATGTTAAGCTTATGTAAGTATTATGCTTCCAATTCCATTATCTGGTCGGCAAGAGCCTCCCATCTTTGTTGAATTCCGCCCAATTCCATTTTCTTAAGCTGGTAGTTGTTGTTTATCTGCTTAAGTTTTTCAGTTTGGTTGAATATTTTTTCATCAGCCAGTTGTGCTTCCAGTTGCTTAATTTCTTTCTCAAGCTCAGTAACAGTGGCCTCAATTTTTGTAAGGTCCTGGTTAAGCTTTTTAAGCTGTTGTGCTTTGTTATCGCTTGGCTGTTGTTTAACAGGTGCAACTTCTTTTTTCTCTTCCTTTTTAGGCTGAGGGGCAGGTGCAGCTACTTTAGGATCTAACTTACGTTTAGCATTCCACTCATCATACTCGGCGTAAGTGCCAGGGTATTGTTTTATTTTTTGGTCCTCAATAAACCAAATTTTGTTGGCCACATTATCAAGGAAGTACCTATCGTGCGATA